>JAZGAR010000178.1:0-6049 GCA_036475875.1 Thermoplasmata archaeon | reverse complement strand
ATGATGGCAAAGGAATTGTCTCCTGAAATGGATATAACGATCTTCTTTATGGACATGCGGGCATTTGGCAAGGGATATCATAGGTATTACGAGGAGGCAAGGAGGCAAGGCATAAAATTCGAAAGATGCAGAGTTGCTGATATTTGGGAGGAGGAGAATAAAAACCTGAGAGTGAATTTTGTGGATGAAGAGGACGAGCCAAAACACGAGTCCTTTGACATGGTTGTTCTGGCTACAGGACAAGGTCCTCCAAAGAAGGCAAAGGAACTGGGCAAGATTCTAGGAATAGAGCTTGACAGATTCGGCTTTTGTGGCCCAAATAACGGCTCTCCAATTGAGACGTCAAAGCTAGGCATATACGTATGCGGCTCTTTCTCAGGGCCAAAAGATATACCAGATACGATAACTGAAGCAAGTGCCGCTGCAGCCATGACTGGTTCGCTTTTGAGAGAAAGTGGAGGTGAAAGGGGAGAAAATCTTGACCTGCAGAGGATTGGCGAGGAAGAAGAGGAGAGGGATAAGGTAAAAGTGGCCGAGAAGGAAGGCATTGGGATATTCGTTTGCAAATGCGGTAATTGCATTTCAGATGCTCTGAAAATCGATGAGATTTTAAAGTCCTCTAAATCACTTCCTGAGGTCGATTTTGCAGAGAGAATCGATTTCCTGTGTCTCGAATTGGAGGAGGTGGAGAAAAAAATTGCCGATTCAAACGTAGGCAAGGTCATATTTGCAGCCTGCGCCCCTTATCCTTTCGAAGTCAAGTTTAAAAAGGCCTTATCTTGTATAGGAATAAACCCCAGCCTATTGGAGATAGTGAACCTCAGGGAAGGATGTGCCTGGGTTCATGAGGATAAACAAAGTGCCACAGAGAAAGCCAAAGCGTTGATCGCCATGGCGAGCCAGAAGCTGAGGGCTCAGGAATATTTGCAAACAAACGCTAAACAAGTGGTGCCAAAAGCGCTGGTTATAGGGGGAGGAATATCCGGCATGGTATCGGCCCTTCGTATAGCGAGTAACGGTTATGCCGTGGATATCTTGGAAAAAACCGAGGCATTGGGTGGAAACGCAAGGCAGGTTTATTACACACTCGACGGTTTGGATGTGCAGAAATTTCTAAAAGATATGGTGGTAGAAGTGGAGAAAAACGCCCTCATCACAGTACATAAAGACTCAGAAGTCACGAAGGTAACTGGTAGAGCTGGAGGTTTTCTGGCTGAAATAAAAACTTCTTCAGGTCAAGAAAGAATCGAATGTGGTACAATTATCATAGCCACAGGTGCAAACGAGCTCGTGCCCCAAGAGTACCTTTACCAAAAGCACAAGGCTGTGATCACACACAGGGATCTGGAAAAAAGGGTTGTTGACGGTAAAATCAATGCAAAAAAAATAGTGATGATCCAATGTGTAGGCCTTAGAGATGAAAAAAGGCATTACTGCGGTAGGATATGCTGCTCGCAGGCCATCAAGAACGCGTTGAAGGTAAAGGAGATCGATCCTAATACCGAGGTGCATGTCCTCTACAGGGACATGATGATCTATGGCTTTGACGAGAAATATTACATAAATAGCAAAGAAAAGGGCGTGAACTTCATAAGATATTCATTGGAGGATAAACCGGTAGTTGAGGAGGAGAAGGGGAAGTTGAAGGTGAAAGTCAAGGATCAAGTGCTGAATGAGGACATCCTTATCAGGTCAGACCTGGTGGTGTTAAGTGTTGGTCCCTCGCCCGAGAATAACAAGGCTCTATTAGAGGTATTTGAAACTCATTTAAAATTGGATGAAGATGGATTCTTCAGCGAGGCGGATGTGAAATTCAGGCCTATGGATTTTGTAAGCGAAGGCGTTTACGTTTGCGGCTTGGCACATTCTCCAAGAACCTTATATGAGAGCATAGCCCAGGCAGAGGCGGCAGCAGGCAGGGCACTAACGATACTTTCCAAAAAAAAGATGCTCTCAAGAAGACTGATATCAGAGGTAAACGAGCGATGGTGTGTTGGCTGCGAGATATGTATAACCGCATGCCCGTACGATGCCAGGATGTTGGTTAAGGACAAGAAAGTAGCGAAGGTCGTGGATGCGCTTTGCCAGGGGTGTGGTATGTGTGCGGTTGTTTGTCCAAGTGGTTGCGCAAAGCTCAAAGGCTACAAGGAAAAGCAGATAATGGCCATGATAGATGAGGCTGTGGTTTAGATTGTTGGAGGCATAAGAAAGGGGTTGATAGTATGGTTGAAGAAGTGAAAAAAACCATGAATAAGGAATTTGAGCCAAAGATCGTGGGTTTCCTATGCAAATGGTGCTCTTCAAGTGCCGCTGATCTAGCAGGCACCGCGAGGATCCGATATCCTCCAAATATAAGGATCATCAGGCTCATGTGCTCAGGCTCGGTGGATTCTGTTTATCTTGTGAAAGCCCTGATGGAGGGTGCAGATGGAGTTCTTGTAGCAGGATGTCGTCCTGGAGACTGCCATTATATGGAAGGGAACTACAAGGCAAGAAGAAGAGTTGCCCTTATGAAGGACATTCTGAACACCCTTGGCTTGGAGAGTGAAAGAGTCTGGATAAGATGGATCGGGGCAGATGAGGGAAGAAAGTTCGCAGAGACAGTGAAGGAGATGACCCAGGAACTGAAAAAACTGGGGCCGAATCCAATCGCGGGGTATTGGAATGTATGATATTGGGGGAGGGAAAGGTGAGTGACATGGTAAAAGGTGAAGATGACCTCACAAAGAATATCACGAAGATACTGAAGGAAATGCTTGCAAAGAACTGTGTGGACGCCGTATTGGTACCCCAAAAGCTGCCTGTTGGAGAAGGGGTAGTCCAGAGCCTAGTCGCTGATGAGAGTAAGCTTGAGAAAGTCGAGCCTTTCACTTTTGTCATGCCAGTTAACTCAGGAACGATAATCTCTGACATGACCAAAGTCACACCAAGTGTGAAGAAAATAGCTGCCGTGCTAAAACCCTGCGAAATAAGGGCTTTGATAGAGCTCGTGAAGCTTAAGCAGGCTTCACTGGATAATATCATTATCATTGGAGTGGACTGTCCAGGAACGTATTCTGTTAACGATTATCGCAAAATGGTTGAAGAAGGAAAATCCCCAAATACTGAGTTTCTCAAGAACCTCAAGGAGGGAAAAGACCATGGGAACTTGAGGATGGCATGTAAGGTTTGCGAGTACCCGATACCAAAGAACACCGATATAACCCTGGGAATCTACGGATCAGACCTTAAAAAACCGATTATTATTGCGAAGTCACAGGAGGGTAAGGATATATTAGATATGTTGGGCGTTCCTTCTCAGGAGGAGACAAAGGAAAGAAAAGAGCAAATAGAAAAGCTAAAGAAAAGAAGACTCGAAAGCTGGAAGGCTCTTTCCGAAGCCACGCAGAAGGAGGTTAATGGCATTGAGAACCTTTTAAAATTCCTTGCTCCTTGTATAAACTGTCACAATTGTATGAATGTCTGCCCTGTATGTTACTGCAGGGAGTGCTTCTTTGAATCGCCAACTTTTGAGTACGAGTCAGAAAAATACCTGTCCTGGGCTGAGAGGAAAGGACTTGTCAAAATGCCAAGGGACTCGTTGTTGTTCCATCTTACAAGAATGAATCATATGGCCACCTCATGTGTTGGATGCGGAATGTGTGAGCAAGCCTGCCCGAGCAACATCGAGTTGTTGAGGTTGTACAAAACCGTCGGCCATAATGCCCAAAAGGTGTTCGATTACGTTCCAGGGCGAAGACTGGACGAGGAATTGCCTTTGCTCACTTTCAGGGAGGATGAGCTTGAACCCAGGTGATGATTTGGTAAAAATGTCCATTGAATTGGAGCAGTTACATGATAATCCATTCTTAGGCATGTGGAATTTGGGATGGAGGCGGGGGATGGTGAGCGGGAATTGGAGGAGGGGGAGATGGGTGGGTATAAATGATCACCTTAAAGCTGTAATATTACATAGAATAATACCTGATTTCTTTTGGAGGGACCATTATGCCTGATGCGACAGGAAGTATCACCGAAGAAAAGAAGGAAGAAAAGCACGAAGATAAAGTCGCCATATACATCATGGGAAAGCGTTACGAAGTGCCGAAAAACCTGACCGTAATGAAGGCCATGGAGTATGCAGGTTACAGGTTCATTCGCGGCTGCGGATGTAGAGGAGGTTTTTGTGGGGCCTGCGGCACCGTTTACAGAACCTTGGGAGATTACAAACTCAAGGCAGGTTTGGCCTGTCAAACTGTTGTTGAGAAGGACATGTTTCTCACTCAGATACCGTTCTTTCCTGCGAACAAGGCCATCTACGATCTGGAAAAGCTAGAGCCCACGGCTGAGCAGGTTATAAAACTCTATCCCGAGGTATTTAGATGCGTCAGCTGCAACACATGTACGAAGATATGTCCGCAGGAAATAGAGGTGATGAACTACGTGAACACCGCGCTGAGAGGCGATATCGAAAAAACAGCCGATTTGTCCTTTGACTGCATCATGTGCGGACTGTGTGCTGCAAGATGTCCTGCAGAGATAGTGCAGTACAATGTTGCCATACTGTGCAGAAGGCTTTATGGAAGGTATGTCGCACCTAAGGCAAAGCACTTGGAAGAGAGGGTTAAAGAGATCTCAGAAGGTAAATTCGATAAAGAGGTTGAGAAGCTCATGAAGTTAGACGAGAAAAATATTAAAAAGCTCTATAATGAAAGGGACATAGAGCCGCAATAGGAGGATTGAGGATGTATAGCCGAGAGATGATTGAATCGATGAAACTGTTGGAGAATACCAGAAGCAAGAGGATGGAGGAGAAATTGCCTCTCCTCAGCCCTGAAGAGAAGATGGACCTGCTCACTGGATTTCATCCCGACCATAAACCTTATACAACCCGGGAAATGAAGGTGGGAGCAAATAAAGGCGAAAAGGTCTATAATGAATATGCCGATCTGTTCGAAGCATACAGCGCCCTCGATGTAAAAAAGTTCCAATTGGAAGAAATGGATTACGATGTGGATGTGCTAATTATCGGGGGTGGAGGAGCTGGAGCAGCAGCAGCTTTAACAGCTGAATACAACAAAGCGAATGTTCTATTGGCAACCAAACTTCGTCTAGGAGATGCGAATACAATGATGGCCCAAGGTGGAATTCAAGCTGCCGATAAATCCAACGACTCACCTGGTAGGCATTATCTGGATGTTTTGGGTGGAGGAGGCTTTCACAACGATCCAGAGCTTGTAAAGGCTTTGGTCATGGACGCCCCATCAGTGATTCAATGGCTGGAGAGCCTTGGAGTCTTGTTCGACAAAGAGAAAGATGGCACCATGGTCACGATTCATGGTGGTGGAACTTCCCGTAAAAGGATGCATTCGTGCAGGGATTATTCCGGCGGGGAGATAATGAAAACCATTAGAGATGAGGTGCTGAATCGTGGAATAGAGGTCATAGAGTTCTCACCTGCATTGGAGCTTTTGACTTCCGAAGGAAGAGTCACAGGCGCCATTCTTTACAATCTGGAAACAGAGGAGTATTTAGTGGTTCGAGCAAAGACCACGATTCTCGCCACAGGAGGCTCGGGAAGGATGCATATACAGGGCTTTCCCACCACAAATCATTACGGTGCCACAGCAGATGGACTTGTATTGGCCTACAGAGCAGGTGCAAGACTGGCTTTCATGGACACCGTGCAGTACCATCCAACTGGAGCAGCATTCCCAGAACAGATAGTCGGGCTTCTGATAACAGAGAAGATGCGGAGCCTTGGAGCGCAGCTGGTGAACAAGGAAGGCAATCGCTTCATTTACGAACTAGAAACGAGGGATGCGGAGGCTGCTGCCATAATAAGGGAATGTGAGAAAATAGGAAATGGGGTCAGGACTCCAAGTGGGATGATGGGAGTATGGCTTGACTCGCCTTTGATAGAGATCATCCATGGAAAAGGCACGATTAAGAAGCGGTTCCCAGCCATGTATAGGCAGTACCAAAGGTTCGACATCGACATGGCAGAGGTGCCGATACTGGCCTATCCAACACAGCATTATCAGAACGGCGGAATAAAGATAAACGATAA
>JAZGAR010000177.1:0-3434 GCA_036475875.1 Thermoplasmata archaeon | reverse complement strand
AGTACACTGCTTTCTTGATTACTGGGATTGCTCGTTCTAATAGACTGCGGTTTACTCTTCCAGCTATTGTAGGGTTGATTCTAGAAATTCGTTTGCCCATCCCTTTTGTTCCCATCCTATTTCTTTCACTCCTCATGGAAGAGAAGCGAATGGCGTATCGTTATGCGTAGAAAAGTAGTTCACGGTCTGCTATCAATACCTCCAATAGAATTTCGGGATGACGCCTGTTATAATGCTGTGGACGTCAACTTTACGGATCTTAATTCCATCGATTTGGAAAGGATAGGATGGGAGGAGGGAGTATGACGGTGGGCTTAAGTTGACAACCTTATAATTTTTGATTTGCGCCTTAAAGATGAATATGAAAGGTTATCGTTAAATATCACAGACCCAATTTAGAATGTCAATTCATACAAAAATGTTCTCGAGAACAAAACAGGAGACTGATAGAAATGCCGAAAGATGTCCTGCTCGAACCTCATGTGAATGCCATAGCCATGCCCGAAAATCTGAAGATCGGATTGATGGTCTCAGAAGCGCGTAAAAAATGCAGTGGTACAGGATGTGCACTCGAGTATTATGGATTTGCATTTGGCCAGTCGCCATTTCACGTTCCTCCACCCATAACACGTGCTTTGGGAGAAAATGCCGATAAAGGGCATTATTCTGCGGCTGAAGGAATAACCGAGCTTCGCGATGCCATTGCAGGGTTTAACAAAAGACATTTTGGGTTGGATGTGAATCCATCAAGAATAGTTGTTGGTCCAGGAACCAAGGATCTGATTCATTGCGTTTTTGATATTGTCAAAGGTGGGGTTATAATACCATCACCTTCATGGATTGGATATTCCCCCCAGATAAAATTACTTGACAAACATTTTCACACTTTTTATTTAAAACCTGAATCCGATTACAAAATTCAACCGGAAGATCTGGATGAATTCATATCTAAGCTTCCTGAGGAACAACACATGCTTATCTTGAACAACCCTCATAACCCCACAGGTCTGGTTTATTCCAGGGAAGAACTCGAAAAACTCGCTGAGATTTGCCAAAAACACAATACACTTGTTCTGGCCGATGAGATATACGCGCTGACAACTTACGAATTTGAACAATTCACAAGTATGGGTTTGATCTATCCTGAAGGCACCTTCGTCACCAATGGACTTTCAAAAGATAGATCGGCAGGGGGGTACAGATTGGGCTCCTGTATACTACCAGAAAATTGTTCACAGGAACTGATGGACGCCTTCAAAAAAGTGGCTGCCACTATTTACACGAATGTCTCAACCCCCACGCAATATGCCGCTATAACAGCCTATGAACCCAACGAGGAAATAGAGGAATATTTCAAAATAACAAGGGAAATCCACAGAATCCTGGGACTTTTCATGAGCGAGGAATTCAACAAAATAATGGGAATAAGAGCCACCACACCTCATGGCGGATTCTACTTCTTTACGGATTTCAACGAGATCTCTGAGGATTTGATAAAAAATGGTGTTAAGACATCGAACGATTTGGGAAGATCGTTGATCTCACATCCTTTTCACATAGCCACAGTAACTGGTGATGCATGTTTGTTAAAACCAGATGATTTTGGAGCCAGGATAGCCTTTGTGGACTACGATGGAAAAACATCCTTTGGCAAATTTAAACAAGAACCCCCTAAAACAAAGTCAGATGAAATAGAATTTGTAAAACAGAACGCACCACGAATGGTAAGAGGAAATGAGGCACTTAGACGTTATGTGAAATACCTGAAAGAAAATTGATCCCATTTTACACGCTTTTTACTTAGTTGGTGGTGGGGGAGGAGGTGGAGAAGGCGGCGGAGGAGAAGGATGGCTTACTTCCTCTTTAATCTCGACCATGACCTCTAAGTTATCATCCATTACCTGAAACGGTGTGGTATCTTGCACCGCCTCCGTTTGAAAGTTAACCTCTTCCTCTTTGTCCTTCCTCCTTCGCAACAACAGCGCTAATAAAATTACAACTATTATCATGATAATAATATAAAGGAATAAATCCAGTAACATTCCCAATATTTGCTCATAGACGGGTGTGACTTCTTCCCCCCCATCTACATCATCATCACCATCGTCATCCCCGCCGTCGTCAATAACAGGCTCCCTGTCGTCCACATTCACACGTACCGTTTTGCTGGAGGCATTGTTACCGAGGAGGTCTCTTGCACCGTAGATTATGGTACTGGTGTTCAAGGGCAAGGTGAATGTGGATTCGTACACATTGTAAGTTAAACCGCCGTCGAGGCTGTACCAAATATAATCGATACCTACACCAATGCTGTCGTTGGCGATCAGGGTTACAGGCGTGGAAGAGTTCATAGAAATCCTCTCGTCCGGTGGAGGGATCTGCCCATTGATATAAATGGTGGCAGTAGGTCGTGCTGTGTCAACATTTACGATTAAAGTTTTGATCGTCTCGTTGTTGCCTAGGTTATCCTGTGCCCCCCAGGTGATATTATGCAGGCCATCGATGCGCCCTGTCAACCTCAATTCCGAACCCTCGAAATATTCGCCATCTATTGTGTACCAGACAAATTCAACATCGGAATACTCATCTGTGGATATCAGGATGAAATGCGTGCTTTGCGTGACATTCCACACGTGTAATTCGCTCGATCGATAATTTGGTTCTCCGGGCGACATGGTTGTTGTGGGTGGTGTGTTATCCAGATGCACAACCATTGAATTAGGAATCTCGTTATTGTTCAGGTTGTCCATGCTTCCCCAGGTTATTGTATATATTCCATCGGTATAGCTGGATAAATTGAACTCGGTTCCTTCGAAATAATTCCCGTCTATTGTATACCAAACCTTACTTATTCCCGAGTAGGAATCTGTATAAATCAAAGTGAATGATGTATACCCTGTCACGTTCCAATAATCTCCATCTGAGTTACGATATCTCGGCATACCCACGTTTATTCCAGTTGAGGGAGATGAATCATCAAGGAAAACAAGGGTTGTATTACCTGTTTCGTTGTTACCAAGCCAATCCATGCTGCCCCAGGTCAGGGTGTGCATTCCCTCGGGATAACCACTTAGATTTAAGCTCATACCTGCAAAGTATTCGCCGTCAATGATATACCACGTGAACTTCACGCCAGAATAGAGGTCCATGGCTGTTAGGTTAAAAGTCGTTTGTGATGTCACATTCCAATTATCGCCATCGTTCAATCGATATCCCATACCAAAAAGGGTTAGATTCGTGATCGGGGATTGCGTGTCCTTAAAAACTATAGTCGTGTTGCCCGTCTTGTTGTTACCTAACCAATCCCTCGCACCCCAGGTTATGGTGTGCATGCCTTCAGGGTAACCATCCAACGTGAACATCGAACCTTCAAAATACTCATAATCTATTATGTACCAATCTGTCTCAACACCTGAGGAGGCATCATTGGACAG
>JAZGAR010000176.1:0-9384 GCA_036475875.1 Thermoplasmata archaeon | reverse complement strand
TGAACAGATACATTATTATGTTACCTGCCCATTGCTTTTTCTCTATCAAGGTGGTATCGACACCTATTATAGGATAAATATGCCTCAGGAATACTATGCCTATGAAACCCACCAGCGCAGCCAATGCGGCATCCACAAAAGTCAGACCAAAAGACACAACCGCTATCAGCACTGCATAAACAAAGGTCACAATGAGAGACCTTGCATCCCTTACTTCCTTTTTGAGATATTCCTCCTCATCGAATTCAGGCATCTTGAACTCGTAGCCCTCTTCTTTCTTCTCCTTTTTTCTCTTCTTTGCCATTAATCATAGGTAACGTTGCACAGCATAAATATTTTTTCTCAAAGAAAAAGTTGGACGTGAGGGGTGTGTTCGAGCTCAAGACACAATTATAGTGGAAGACGTAAATTTCTGATTATAGTGGCGGACGTAGCTCTCCAAACTAATAATTTCGTCCGCCACATACAATCAAAGACTCAACCAAAAGTATAAAACGTTTCGTCTTTGACTACACACAGTGCGTCTTCCACTAGCTGTGGAAATCTATGTTTCCACTTCGGAAGAAAGTAAACTTTCCTCCAGCTGTGGAGGACAGAGTTAAAGTGTCAAATAGTTATGTCCTCCACTATAATGTAGAATTATAACTTGAACACAACGCACGTCCGCGTATATTACTAAAATAAAACAGAACGGACGTGAGGGGATTTGAACCCCCGACCCACGGCTTTCCCTGCATAAACCGTGCTTAATTGGAATATCAACACGGTTTCACATAGGAGGCCGTTGCCCTATCCAGACTAGGCCACACGCCCCTCTCTTCATCACCCATAAAGTCTTATATAATATTTAACTTTATGAGACAAATTCAAAAAAAATTTTTATTAAATTTATGCTTTTATGATGATTTTTTCCCACCACAAACCGAAATACTTTTAAAAAATTTCTCACAAGAACAGATACAGATAGATACAAAGATAAAAAAATAAAATAAAAATTACCTCCTCCCCGTTCAGGTTAAAGGTCCGAATATTGGACCCTTGATGTAGAAGAGCTTTCACCTTTTCCTCTTCTTTTTGGTGCTCTTCTTCTTTGTTGTCTTCTTCCTTGTTGTCTTCTTCTTTGTTGTCTTCTTCCTTGTTGTCTTCTTCTTTGTTGTCTTCTTCCTTGTTGTCTTCTTCTTCTTTGTTGTCTTCTTCCTTGTCGATTTCCTTTTCTTTGCCATCTCTTTCACCACATTATTTTATGTATGACGAGATACAATTGAATAGTGGTATTACCTTAATGGTTTAAAATCTTTTTGTAAGAATTTTGTTTTTGATAACTTTTTTTTCTGTCATAAAAAATTAATTTTTATGTTTTGCAAATATAGGTTGATTGTTTTACGTTAAGTTTTTTTCCTTAGCTTTGAATCACTCTTGCTTTCCCATGATTACACAGAATCCTCGCAAATTTTCTAGGTAGTGTTATGGTATCGTCTTTCTTTAGATTGAATGTCCTCTCCTCAGTTTCAAAGGAAGGTATGTCCTCCAAAATTAAAAGCACTGGATTCTCCTGCTGAATACCATCGAAAAACGATTCATTTCCTTCCTTCACTTCCATTTTTTCTTCCGTATGAGTGTCACTTTCATCGTCCGTTTCATCATCCGTCTTGACTTCGGATGGTTTTTGTTCCTTAGTTAAAAAAGTTTCGGATTCACATGCATCTTCTTCTCTTTTTAACATTATTTGCGAACGATTTTTTGAAAGTGTATCAACCAGAACCTCGAAAGCATTCTTCTCCTCTTCCGTCATCAACTTGATGTTTGGTTTGCCTCCATTCGCAGCTTGTAAAGCGAGCAAAACGATCTTCCTTTCTCTGTGCTCATAAATTTGAGAGGCTCTTTTTTGTGCTTTGTTGTATTCATCTTCAAGCATCATGGATTTTGGAGAAGTAGGATCTTTGTTGCGTTCTTCGAGATAACTCTCCCGCAATCTTTCTAAGTAATTCGCAAGCCGTTGGTAAAACTCGAAAGGCAACTTCGTCAGCACCGTGGATTTATGTTCTTCGCGGTAAACCTGCGCATTCGTCTCGAAAGTGAATATCTCATCTTCCTTTGACATCGCCCCTAAATAGATGTAGTTGTATTAGGAATTTTTGAATGTTATTTGGATATCTGCATATCTATTTTTCCTTGTATTTTTCCTTGTATCAGCAGAAAAAGAGGCGATAGGTCCTTATTTATTCGCAAAAAGAATTACTCCTATGATGTATTGTATTACTGTAAAATCCTTTGAAATTTTTTTTACCGCATGTTTTATTTACCATCCATGCAATTCCCTTGCAGTGGATATGATATGGACTTACAATCAAATCAGATAGACGTGCCTAAGAAGGTGAATGCATGGGATACGATGGGTGAAACCATACCCGCCATCAATTTATTCAAAGGTATGCCTGTTATCAAAGGAATACAAGGATATGAGCCTCTGCAAGATAAAGATGGAAAAAATATGGGCGTCCACGAACTCATTGATGAACTGAAGGGAAGCTTCAATAAGATCCTCATAACTGACATAAACGGTATAAACAGGGACAAGCCACAACTGGAATTGTATCAAGATATGTCTACAAAAATGAAATTATGGATCGACGCCGGCCCCAGATCCAAAGATGGAGCAATCGACATCCTTGTAGCAGGGGCTGAGAAAGTTGTGCTCGGCACGAAAACTCTGGGCGGCCTAGAGGAATTGGAAAAGATTGTTGAGCTATCTGAAAATGTTGTACTAGGTATAGACTACGATAATGGCATAGTAACCCCAAAAAAGAGGATCAGAGAGATGTCACCTTTGAGTTTGGTAAATGAAGCAAAAAACCTTGGCATTGAGGAGATAATATTCACGGATTTAAAGCATCTCGCTTCAGATTCCCACTTCAGTATGGATATTGGCGCCACTTTACTTCGTGCAAACATGAAAATCTACTTTCACGGTAGATTCGATGGTGGCATGGAGATGTTCAAAGGGATGAATTTAGCAGGAGTGATGATCGAGGTAGAAATTCTACTTTAATCGGTGTAAGGTGAGTAATTGGAAGAACTTATGGAAGCACTTGCTTATCTATTCCAAAGGAAAGGTAAGGATGTCCTTTCCGAGAAAGAGCTGATCCTCTCGGCATCAATGGACCTAGGTTGGTTTTCTCCTGATGAAGCGAAAAAGCTCATCGACGTTTGCCTTGAGTTGAGGCTTTTGAGCAGAACAGAGAACGGTATAAAACCTAACTTCGATCACAAAGTGCTCTCAATACCGATTGATTTCACTCCAAGTAAAAACATTTTGCAACTTGAGTCACAAGAGCCTTTACTCCTCTTCATCGTAAGGACAATCGATGAAAAAACAGAGTCTGGGCGTACCGATATAATGGCAGAGATAAACAAGAAACAGAACACTTTAGATGTGGAAATTGAGGTGGCAGCGATTCTGGTTGCAAAAAAATACGGTGTAGATATATCGGGATTCCTTAGAGAAGCAGATGCAGAAATCTTCAAGAGGGCTGAGAAAGGAAGCGGCTAGTAGCATTATTCTTCCCTCAAAAAATCACCCAATGTCAATCCTCTTCCGGAGGAACCGCGTTTTGGAGCTTCAATAGCTATTATCTTTTCTTTCAACGATATTCCCAATGCATTTTCCAGCTTTTTTACGAGTTTCTCATCAGGTACCATATCTCCATTTTCAAGCTTTGCCACAACAGATTTCTTCTCATTGATTTTTTTTGCGAGATCATCCTGACTCAAATCCATAGATGTTCTAGCCTTACGAATCCTCTTTGGATAGTCAAAAGCCAATTCATTTATGCTTTGCTCAAACACATCCTTGGTCTTTAGCCTTTTTTCCCTTCGTTGCAACCTCTCGGTGATTGTAGAGGGTGAGGTTGACTCTTTGATACCCTTTTTAACAGTATGGTCCTGGCCAAATTTGGCACATTTATGGCAAACACTGAGATTTGAGCCCTCAATTGTGATTTTTTTTAGCTTTGTAGCCTCCGCACCACACATTTCACAAATCATACTGAAACCTCGATAATCTAAACAAAAGATATATATCGTTGCAACCATATATAACTAATCGAACAGCCAATTCATAAGGCAGAATCAAAACAGTTTGGGGTGCGCAATATGGATGAGGAAGATGCCAAGCAGACCTCAGATAACCTCCTCGAAAAGGTTACAGTCCTTGAAAATAAAAACACAGTGCTCATGAAGGACGCAAAGAAGATCGAAAACGAGAAACGCTATCTGGAGAGCGAGCTAACCCATTTACAAGGGGAGGTTAAGCGTCTGAAAGCAGAAATCGAACGAATGAAGGCCCCGCCGTTGATTATCGGCTCGATCAGAGGAATACTCGAAAACGGAAAGATCGTGGTCAAGAGTACTACTGGACCGACTTTTATTGTGAACTGTGCGAGTCATATTTCAAGAGAAAGTGTGGTGGTAGGGTCTCAGGTCGCATTGAATAAACAAACGCTCTCCATCATGAGTATACTGCCCCCATCTAAAGACCCTCTGGTTATAGGTGCCGAGATCATCGAGAAACCTAAGGTTACATACGAAGAAATCGGCGGTCTAGATGATCAGCTCAGAGAGATTAGAGAGGCTGTTGAGGAGCCCATGATAAAACCGGAATTATACAAGAAAGTGGGTATAGACCCGCCGAAAGGTGTACTGCTTGTTGGCCCCCCAGGAGTGGGAAAAACCCTGCTTGCAAAGGGCGTGGCAAACAAGACAAATGCCACTTTCATTAGATTTGTGGGCTCGGAGTTGGTTCAGAAGTACATTGGCGAAGGTGCTAGACTGGTGAGGGAATTGTTCGCTTTGGCTAAGGAGAAATCGCCAACCATAGTGTTCATCGATGAGCTGGATGCAATAGGTGCAAGGAGATTGGATGCTGCGACATCTGGTGATAGAGAGGTCCAAAGAACTTTAATGCAATTATTGGCTGAATTGGACGGTTTCGATCCCATTGGCGATGTGAAGTTGATTGCGGCCACGAACAGACCTGACATTCTCGATGAAGCCCTGCTTCGCCCGGGGAGATTCGACAGGATCATAAGAATTCCCATTCCGAGTTTAGAATCCCGAATTGCGATATTCAAGATCCACACGAAGAGGATGAACCTATCAGGGGACGTGGATGTCGAAATTCTGGCTGCAAGGTGTGACGGTTCTACAGGTGCTGACATAAAATCCATGTGCACCGAAGCAGGAATGTTCGCCATAAGGGAAGGTAGAGATACCGTGTATATGGGTGACTTTGGGAAGGCGGTGGACAAGGTTAGGGGTGGGGAATTGCTAAAAGCACAAGAATCGGGCGTGATGTTCGCCTAGCCTGCTTTCTCCTTTTTAGCTTTGAGATGCACATGTACCACGGTTAATTATAAAAACATCCTCACCATTTCCTTTTTTGATGCCACAAATACTCGATGACTTAGATGCAATAAAAAAGCTCGATGCTGGCGATATGCTGGGTATCATTCGGAATTTTCCGGAACAGATTGAAGAGGCCGTGAAAATAGCAAAAGGGGTTGAAATTGAGCCATTCAAACCACATCAGATAGTTATTGCAGGTGTGGGCGGTTCTGCAATCGGAGGGGATATCCTGGCCAGTTGGCTCTTCAAAAGGATAAAAATCCCAATATTCGTGAACAGGGCTTACAAGCTTCCTTCATTCGTCGGAGAAAATACCCTGCTTTTCACCGTGAGTTACTCAGGTAATACAGAAGAAACTCTCAGTCTCTTTGAGGAAGGGGTAAAAAAAGGCTGTAAAATAGTTACCATCACCTCGGGCGGGAGATTAAAGGAGCTTTGTAGAGAAGAAAATGTGAGGTTAATAACCATTCCGGCAGGAAAACCTCCCAGGGCCACAGTAGCCTACCTCTTCATGCCAATCGTGATAGTGTTGAAGAAGTTGGGCATTTATGAGCCTGATAGAGAGGTAAGTATCGCCATCGAAAACCTAAAGGTCCATAGAGAACGATTGGTACCCGAAAGCCGTATCGAAAATAACCCAGCGAAGCAGGTAGCACTACAGCTTTATGGTGAAACTCCCATAGTATACGGCTTAGCCATATTCAATGCGATCGCCAGGAGATGGCAGACACAGCTGAATGAAAATGCCAAGGTCCTTGCTTGGCATGGAACTTTTCCTGAAATGAACCACAATGAGATAGAGGCCTGGGCCAATGATCAAAACTCGAAGAGGTTCACAGCAGTGCTACTGAGAGATGACTTCCAGCTTGAGAGCAGATTACAAAAGCGGGTTAGGTTGACAAAAAACTCAATCCTACAAAAGTATGCAAAAAACGTCATCGAAGTTGTAGCTGAAGGCGGGGAGGAGAAAGATTACCTGGCTAGGATGCTGTATTCCATGTATCTCGGCGATTTTGTGAGCATATATCTTGCGATTCTTAGGGGCATAGATCCCACACCTGTAAAGGCTATAGAGAGCTTTAAGAGGGAATTAACTGGGCTCTAAACGTTGTTTGGTTTTATAGAAAAGTTTAATTCCCTGTAGTTGCTTAATAACCCCTGGAAAAGATTACTGGCTTCGTATAATCGTAACCAAAGAGGGAAAATGATGGACAAAGAAACCAGAGAACTTTTAGCAAAACTTTACACATCCCAATTGGAACAGCTTGCAAAGGAGAAAGACATCGATTGTGGCGAAGAGCCTGACAGGATCGATTACCTCTCGGTTCTTGGAAAAAGCGATCTTATCATCAAGGAGGATGTGAAACGCCTCATAGGGGAAATAGAGGCTGAGACGAATAACAAGGATCAGAACCAGAGATATTTAGCAGAGATAGAAAAGATATTAAAAGACTTCAAAAAACAGGGACCCATATTTGATAAGGCTAACGAACTATTACAGAAGATGCAAAACCACTTCACCGAGGGCAATCTTGGAGGCACGATTTCTGACGGTGTTGCAGGTTCTGATGTAATTGAAGATATGACAAATAGGTTCGAAAAGGTGAGGAAAGCCTTCGTCATATATGCTTTCAGGCAATTGATAAGCGATGTCAAGGAGTCAGGAATAGATATTGGTGAGGACGAGACTCTGGTTTTAAAAGCCACAGACCATTTCCATAAGGGTGAGGAGGAAGATTTGGGTGATATCCTGAAGGAAATAGCGAATAGAGCCGAAATTCTACAAAAGGAGCAGGCGAGGAAGATGAAGGAGTTGATATCGGCTGTGGAAGAGTTCATAAACCAGACAAAAGAGTTAGGTGTGGATATCAAAGAGCCAATAGAATTACTTCACAAGGCCAAAGATGCTTTTGATTCCAATAAATTCAAGAAAGTGAGTTATTTTGCCACTAAAGCCAAAAAAGCCGCGGAGGACACTAGAAAAGACAGAATCCAAGGTATTTCTGATTCCCTGCTTTTCGTTAGAACGATCCTTGATGACGCAATAGACATAGGCGCTGATGTAAGTGAAGCTGAAAAACTTTATTCTCAAGCCAAAACCGCCTTTGAGGAGGAGAAATACGATGAGTGCAAGACATTGATCAAGGAAGCAGAGCAATTGGCTTTGGAGCTTCAGGACGCTCAGATTCGGAAAGCCCTGGAGTTGAGAAAGAGAAGGGAACCTGAGGCTGTTGTTGAGGTTAAGCCAGAAGCCACTGCCTCTCGAGGAAGATTCTTTCCTGCCGATTCAAGACCGTCGAATCAGACATATCCTCGAACGACCATATCTCCATCTAAGATGCCTGCGCAGCAAAGAAGGCGAAAAACCAAATGCCCAAACTGCGGGCAGAACTTCTCTATTAGGGGAGGAAAAGGCCCTGTAAAGATCGAATGCCCTTTTTGCGGAATGAGGGGCATGATGCCTTAGTTCTTGTTATAGAGGCACTTCCCAAGTGCATTTTACCTTGGCGTGAACCCAATATCCTCTTCCTGGTTCAAAATAATCCGATGGGCCCATCTCTTCCCATTTCTGCGTAGAGGCATCGAATGTCCAGATCGAATCGACTTCCGAGCCGAATGTGAGGTTGTTCAATCCATCTGTTCGATTGTAATTTGTGAGGGAGGGATAGCCTACCAGATTCCAGCCTTCGTGGAAGATGATTGTCCGATTCACTACAGGTTGTGTCCCATTGTACCAGAAAATCGTGTCCCCTGGTTGAGTAATATGAATCCAAAAACCCATGGTTTCGTTTATCTCGAATAAATCGTTTCCATAAGGTTTGCCCATCTTGTAGTGCTTCCAGGGTTTGCTGGTGTCTGTGGTATCGTACCATTGAACTGCATCGTACTTCCCTTGAATGGATTCTAGCACCGAGCTCAATGAAGTATTAGATTGTATCAGGGGAATGGAAATAAGGTTCCACCCCTCCTTTAAAATTGTGTAGCTCCCGGGGGAAGGCAATATTTTGATCTTTATGACAGATTGGTTGTTCTTATCCCATTCATCCGTTTCCAATAAAGTCGTTGCATAAATCTTGTAGTCTCCAATTTGTGTGAAGGTATAATCCCAACCTGTTTGTAGTGTACCATCCTGCACCATGATCCCTGTGGTATGATTTATTACTGGTCCGTATATTGTAGTTTCTGTTGGGAATTCTGCTGTGACATTCACGTCATCGATATACCATCCATCATCCACAACAAACCTGTCAGAAGTGAATCTGAACCTTATCCTTAAATCGTCGCTACCAATGAAGTCTTTCAGGGAAATCACAACCGGTTCGAAGGTTGCCGGTCCGTTCCCGTCATAAGTCACCAATGTTATCCATTTTGTTCCATTACTTATGTCGACACTAGAATAATCGTAATTGGATTCCGTTTTATATTTGTGATAGAAAGATAGATTTGCATCAAGTGCCCATTTTAAACTGAAGGAGGGGGATATCAACAACTGGGCCGTTTTATTCGTATATTTTGTTGTGTCGCCGCACCACCAACTAGTTGTGGGACTATTGGATGAAGATGTAACTTGTTTCCATGAACTTTGGGAGGTCGTGCCATCCAAATCGATCACTTGCCACCCGTTAGTGCCGCTTTCCATGTCATCCGAAAATACCGTTTGCGTGATCGGAGGGCCGAGTTTCCTTATCTCAAGAGAAACATTGAATTCAGGTTGACTATTTCGGCCGAAGTTTCTGGCAGTGGATCTAATGGAATAATTTCCCATAACGTAAGTTCCACCATCCGTGAAGGTATCTATAGATTGGATCCCGACATCATTGAAATAGGGCACGTGAACCGTAATTATCAAGGACGCGGTGGCGGAAATATTGGTCTGAGATGTGGCATTGACCCATATGTAATAATCGCCGCCACTCTCTCCACTGGGAACGGTAACAGTGAGCGTTGTTGGCCAGGACATTTCGCTCAAAAGAAACACCG
>JAZGAR010000175.1:0-2822 GCA_036475875.1 Thermoplasmata archaeon | reverse complement strand
GCAACACCATCAAGCACAGAACCCATTTTCACCTCTACACCATAGTTTGGAACTTCTGGGTTAAACACCGTGGTACAGTTCGGTTTTGCAAAAATTGCCTTGCTGAGATCTTTTCCTACTTTCCTCTCGTCTATGTCAAACGCTGCTACAAACTCAATATCAGATATCTCGTATCGACCAATGCTTGGGTGCATCAGGCCGATGATTTCCCTCCCACTAGCGTGGCTATAATACTCCACACCTTGGATTAAGGAACTTGCACAATTTCCCACGCCAGCGATAGCTACTTTTATATCGTTCATCTTACTCTCACCCCCACATAAAAATTGCGAAATCAATTGCGTTTTTCAAGTATATATAAGCTTCTATAAGAACTTTTCGTGGAGGCCTGCGGGTTGAATAAGTCTGGCATGCCTATTTTTTCGTGTCTCGATTTTTCCTATTCGAGAATGTTAGCTACCGCTATATGTCTAACATGAGATATCGCCATATAGTCTCTCAAAAGACCTTTGCAAGTTTCAGTTTGTTGTTTGGCAATCCCTTCCTAGTAGCTGTCAACGCCACTAGCAGCATGCAGATAAAGCACATGAGTACGTGTCTCAGCACAGAATCCGGTTTTCTTGTTCGTGGTCTCTCTGCCAGTTTGCATAAGGGGGTATGGTGTTCATAGAAAAAAATACTGGCTATCTATGAATCACTGCCCCACACCATATACCCGGAAAATGATAAGATTCAAAAAATGCAACAAACTACTTTTTTCTAGGTATAATAGACGGGTGGCCGAATGTTGATCGGCGGGAAAAGATACAATATAGTGGCTCGAATATCTGCAGGGGACTCCATAGTTAGTTACTTAAACCCTTATAACTTTTAACAATAAAATTCATTTTAATGGAAAATCGGGAGAAAATACAGATGGAAAAGATGAAAATCGCCATCACCTCAGATTACTTTCATCCGTTTACGGGCGGCGCCGAGCAGAGTGCCTTGGAGTTATCAAGGGCTCTTAATGAAAAAGGGCATGAGGTGATCATTTTTACCAGAGGAAATGGGGAGATCGAGGAGGTCGGGGGCATCCAAGTTAAAAGGATTTTCAGGGATCTTAAAAAGGGCACCATCCGCAGGGATGTTCCTTTTCCCAGGTTTGTGGATAAAAAAGAGGAAGCACGATTGCATGAAGAAATTCGAGGCGAAGCATTCGACATCCTTCATTCGAACAACAGGGATACTGCCGTATTCACAGCAAAGGTCGGATGGGAACTTGGGATTCCTGTTGTAACTCATATAAGGGATTACTGGCCCCTATGTCCTAAAAGGGATTTCTTAAGACCCGAGGGAATCTGTGATGGACCTAAGTTATGCGGGAATTGCATGGCCAGGTATTACAATGCTTGGCATAAGGTGGCGTTCTACTACAAGATGTGGAGTGATTCCAACTACAGATGGCAGGAAATAAAGAATTACGCCAACTATTTTGTTTACAACAGTAAATATACACAAACCAGAATAAACCTAAAGCCCGGCAAGGTGGTTTACAATCCAATAGATGTGGATTCCATTAAAGGCGGGGAAGAGGAATTTGGCAAGATTCTCTTCATAGGCAATGTTACAAAAAGAAAGGGCGTGAAAGTATTGGCAGAAGCTGCCCTGGGCTTGGATGTCGCCCTCCATATTGTGGGCGATGGATACCTACTTCCCAGAATCTCGCAGGAAAACATCGTGAAGCACGGTAAATTGGATTATCAGGAAACGATGAAACACCTTGTTACAGCTGAAATGTTGGTGATGCCCAGTCTGTGGCCTGAACCATTTGGTCGAGTTGCAGTTGAGGGCATGGCGGCAGGGGTCCCAGTTATCGTATCGTCACTCGGAGGGCTTCCCGAGGTTGTGGGGGATGCGGGTTTGATTTTAAAGGATACCTCGATTGCTGAGCTTCGCGGAGCCATTCAAAGACTTCATTCAGACATGACATTTAGAAAAAGGCTCGGCAAAAAGGGAATGGAACGTAGTAAGATGTTCCATCCCAAGAGAATTGCAAAAGAAATGATCGAGGTCTACAATGAACTTCTTGACTTGACTTGATGGACTCTCTGACTTTTATGCAAATACCTTTAAATAAGTAATCAATATCTCTCGCCCATGGGAGAGCATGCCGAACGTATTGCAAAGGGCTCTGTATCGGTTCTTATCGCCTCGGGTTCCATTGTTATTGTCAGTTTTTTCTTCTATCCGATTTTAGTGAGGCTCATTGACAAGGAGTCCTTCGGATTCTATGCTATCCTTTTGGCAATCTACAACATTGCATGTCCTTTGGTGGCCTTCGGTCTATTCAACTCCGTAAGGAAAAACATGGGGGAGGTGGAAGGTGAAGAGAAAAAGAAGGTGGCAATGGGCGGATTTTCCCTATCACTGATACATTCAGTAATTGCCCTGGCAGTAGGCCTTGTCATCGTTATCCTGATGGGTTATTTCAAAATTGTCCATGGATTCATCTACTCCTCATTACTCATTATCGTGATTTCTATCCCGCTTTTCGCCATTTATGAGGTCGCGCGCTCAACGATATACGGTTTACACTTGGAGAGCCGAGCAGAGGGAATTAGGATTTTGGAGAAATTGGTTGCCTTTACCTTGGGGCTTACCCTGGTCTATTTTGGATTCGGGATACCGGGAATATTTTTGGGTATATTTATTTCATTAATGGGTGTAAGCATCCTAGGAAATATCATTGTCAAGTCTAGGATAGGATTCGATATAACCCAACTTAAAGAAGGATTTGCCAAATATCAAGGTGTATTATTTTCATTCGGGGGTTTAACCTT
>JAZGAR010000174.1:0-2846 GCA_036475875.1 Thermoplasmata archaeon | reverse complement strand
AGACTCGAAGGTGAAGAGGATGATTCAATACTCTACTTCAGAGGTGTACGGTTCAGCAAGATATGTTCCTATGGACGAGCATCACCCCACATTTCCCCTTTCTACTTATGCAGCTAGCAAGTTAGCTGCGGACAGGCTATCCTATACTCTGTATCACGAACAAGGAATTCCGGTTACTATCTTAAGACAATTTAACGCGTATGGACCCGGAGAAACTCAACCCTACATTGTCCCGGAAATAATAACTCAATTGACCAAAAGCAATCAGTTAAAACTGGGCAATTTAAAAGCGAGAAGAGACCTAACCTATGTTGAGGACGCAGCCAAGGCTTCTGTTGCGCTGATGAAATGTGATAATGCGGTCGGGGAGGCGGTAAATGTTGGCACCGGTACGGATTGGAGTGTGGAGGAGACAGCAAAAATCATCGGGGAGTTGATGGGTTATAGTAAGATAGAAATAAAAGTGGAGAAGGCGAGGCTTAGACCTCTGGACGTGGAAAGATTACAATGTAGCTATTTTAAATTATATAAACTTACCGGTTGGAACCCCCAGGTCAACCTTAAAGAGGGACTACGAAGAACAATAGACCATTATGTAAAAATGGGCAAAAGGTGGTTGTGGGAGACTAAGATTGCTCCGGAAGAAGAAGTTTGGAGTAAAAAATAGTATTTTTGAAAATCAGTTTGTTTCTTTAGAAGGGAATAGTTTAAGGTGATCAAAAGGGTTGAGCTGAATTTGAAAGAGCTGGGAGAATTGGCCAAAATAATTCCGGGCAAAGAACCAGAGTTAGAAATTTCTCCCACCTTAAGAAAAAAAATTCCTGTGTGTGAGCCGAAACTAGATGGAAATGAATTAAGATATGTGACGAAATGTTTTGAAACATCCTGGATCTCGTCTGCTGGTGAGAACATTCAAAAATTTGAAGAAGAGTTCGCTCAAGCCTGTGGGGCCAAATATGGGGTTTCCTGCACCAGTGGAACAGCCGCATTACATCTAGCTTTGGCAACTCTAGGAGTGGGGAGAGGAGATGAGGTCATTATACCCACATTTACCATGATCGCCACTGCTAATGCAGTTACCTACACGGGAGCGAAACCTGTTTTGGTTGACTCAGAACCAAATACCTGGAATATAAATGTGAAAAAGATCGAAGAGAAAATAACTCATCGGACCAAGGTAATAATGCCGGTTCATACCTATGGCCATCCTGCTGATATGGACAAAATCCTAGATATAGCGAAAAAGTATAACTTATACGTGGTAGAAGATGCCGCTGAGGCTCATGGATCTGAGTACCAAGGAAGAAAGATTGGCAGTATCGGAGATATTGCCTGCTTCAGTTTTTATGCCAATAAGATTATCACTACTGGAGAAGGGGGTATGCTTACCACCGACAATGAAGAGATGGCTAAAATAGCCAGAGGCTTGGGAGGTCATGCCTTTTCCGAAGAGAGACATTTCTGGCATAATTACATTGGTTTCAACTATAGGATGACAAATCTTCAGGCAGCTATTGGTCTTGCTCAAATGGAAAAGTTTGATGAGAATGTCCGACGCAGAATCCAAAATGCTAAGTTATATAACTCTATGTTGAAGAACATCAAAGGGATAACCCTTCCTCCCCAAACAAAAGGGGTGAAGAATGTTTATTGGATGTATTCAATCTTGGTGAATGATGAATTTGATATTACTAGAGACGAACTTAGGAAAAAATTGGCCAGGAGAGGAGTAGAAACAAGAACATTTTTTATACCTATTCACCTGCAACCGATTTATTTTCGAAGGTATAACGAAAGGTTTCCAGTAGCGGAGGAACTTTGTAGAAGGGGAATGTATCTTCCCTCGGCATCTGTTCTTACAAGTGAAGAAATTGAGTATGTTGTAGACTCGATTACTGCTTGAGGACGATACTGACATGGGTTTATATGGTTAATTGTCTAAGAACCGGCGGGGAACGAAGTGGAAAAAAGGTACGGCCTTAACTTTCATTACAAAGTAAGTCAGGGATATCAATGAGGGTTTTGATAACAGGGGGCGCGGGTTTTATAGGTTCTCATACCTCCGACTTACTCCTAGAACGAGGCTACGAGGTGCGGATTCTCGACAATCTGCAACACCGAGTCCACCCTCGAGGCAAACCTTCCTATGTTCCAAAAGATGCGGAGTTTGTCTTAGGAGATGTTAGACGGAGAAAAGACCTGGAAAAAGCCCTCAAAGGAGTAGATTATGTCTTTCATTTAGCTGCTTATCAAGATTATATGCTCGACTTCAGTACCTTTTTCCACGTGAATACAGTTAGTACAGCACTCTTGTTTGAGTTAATTGTGATGAATAGATTCTCTGTCCGTAAAATCGTGCTTGCCTCTTCACAGGCTGTATATGGGGAGGGGAAATATCAATGTGAGAAACACGGGGTTATCTATCCATCCTCTAGACCTTTAGAACAACTAAAACGTGGCCAATGGGAGCTGAAGTGCCCTAAGTGTGGAGAAGAGATCAAGCCGCTGAAAATTGATGAGACCCGAGTTAACCCCCACACGGCCTACGGTGTTTCTAAATACGCCTCGGAAATGGCTGCTTGTAATCTGGGAAGAAAATATGAAATTCCTGCAGTTAACCTACGTTACTCCATAGTTCAAGGGCCTCGAAATTCCTTTTATAATGCCTACTCGGGGATTTGCCGCATCTTTACTCTGCGTTTATTGCGAGATCTCGCTCCGGTCGTATACGAAGATGGAAGACAACTCAGAGATTATGTCTATATCGGGGATGTAACTAGGGCGAATCTACTGGTAATGGAGAAAGACGAAGCCAATTACCAGACTTTTAATGTTGGAGGCAGAAA
>JAZGAR010000173.1:0-7028 GCA_036475875.1 Thermoplasmata archaeon | reverse complement strand
ATAGCTCTATTTTCCATGAGAATTCTCGAATGTTTGATACGCTTGAAGAACTGTCTGAGATGGCATTGGGATACAAGCAAATCGAAGGACTCAGTGATAAGCACATCTATTTGGGAAAAATGTTGAGTTCGGTGGATTCGGCTCTTGAAAATATTGAAGAAGGAAACCTTCCCGGCGCAAAAATTCATAAGCTAGTACTCCTCAATTGGCGGGGTGTTTTATCCCATACAATGGATGGTTTAAAAGGAAAAGCTGATCTGAGGATCTTGCTCAGAACCAAGAAAGTGCTCCCCCTCGATACTTTGACGCTGCTGCTTGGCCTCGAAAATACCGGTGAGAGTTTGGCAGAGAACCTGGTTGTTGAGGTTATGTCCTCTCCTTCCTACAAAATTATCGATAAATTCAAGAAAATCAGGATGTTACCGCATGAAAGGAAAGATTCTGTTGAATTTCGGATCAAGCCGAAGGAAAAAAAGGACTTTGGGGTGGAATTCATCGTATCCTACGATGATTTTGAGATGAAAGGGAAATCCCTATATTTTGCGGATATGGTGAGCTTTATAGATATACCTCGAGAATTCAAGTACATACCTAACCCATATATCACAGGGGGCCCCATAAAACCGGGTTCGAAGGAAATGTTCTTTGGTCGAGAACATGTTTTTGAGTTTATTAAGAACAATATAAGCAGTATATCCCAGAAAAACGTGTTGATACTACAGGGTGAACGCAGGACAGGTAAGACCTCCATACTTTACCAGCTTCCGGACATACTGGGCTCTGAATACATTTGTGTGTTCTTGGATGGACAGGAGTTTGGAAAGGCGACCTTGGATTATCTTTTTTATAGGATGTCAAAACTCATCTCAAATGCCTGTTTGCAGCGGGGAATTAGCGTGACATTGCCCAATCGAGATGTTTTTAAAGACGATCCCTGGTATGTGTTTAAAGATCAGTTTCTTGAGGACCTAAGTGAAGTTCTTGGTGATAGGTACCTTGTGATACTCTTCGATGAGTTCGAGGCCTTAGAGCATGCTGTAAAAAACGGGCCCATGGACCCTGTGATCTTCGACTATATAAGGAACCTGATGCAACATGAGGAGAAATTGGTCTTCATATTTGCGGGTTTGCACAGGTTAGAGGAGATGATGGAGGATTATTGGGGAGTTATGTTCAACATAGCATTGTATTGGAAGATCAGTTTTTTGGAGGAAAGCGAGGCCAGGAAATTGATCACCAAGCCGGTTGAGGGCTACAATATGTTGTATGACGATCTGGCCATAGAAAAAATCATCAGGGCGACTGCATGTCATCCTTACTTTGTACAGCTACTTTGCCGCTTTTCTGTGAATAGACATAATGCTGAGAAAAGGAACTATATAACGGTACAGGACGTGAACGAGGAACTTGTTAATGTTGTTGAAAAAGCGAAGCCCCATTTCAACTATATATGGACACTTTCCTCGCCGTACGAAAGAATTTTGCTGGCCATTTTGCCGGAAATCCTGAGGAAAAAGAACATCGCAACGGTAATAGACATCCTCCAAGAGTTCGAAGAGAGCAGGCTTGACATTTCCAGGGTAAAGCTTTCCTCGGCTCTAAAGAGCCTAACAGCAAAAGACATCCTTGAGAGAGTTTCCAACGGTGAGGTTCATTACAGATTCAAAGTGGATTTTATCAGAATGTGGGTGGAAAAGTATCAGCCTTTGAGTAAGGTGATGGATGAGCTTTCAGAGGAGCTTAGGACAGGGCAATAAAACTCACTTTTTCACATCCACCATTGCCACGCGCTCAAGCACTAAATCCTTTATTTTCGTCTTGTCTACCGCCAAAATCTCCACATCACTTATCCCGAATTCCCGGAGTTTGAAATCCTTGTATTCCAAGACCTCATCATCTCTTTTTAGATCTAGGTGGGCCAATAGGCCTTCTATATCCAACTCGATATCGGCAATAACAGCTATCCTTTCGCAGCCCTCTTTCAGTCCGATTTTTGCCAAGGCAGTGCTGATCTGCGGCTCGCCGGCGGCGTAAAGAAGTATTTCCATCGCCATGGTTTCCGAGATGTTTTTCTTTCTTTTAAAAGCTCTTTCTGCATGCTCAACCGCGGAGAGAATGTGCTCCTTCCCAAGGACCTTATCTGCATCCAAGAATTGGAGCAAGATTTCATCTTTTGAATCGTAATTTGGGGTGAAAGCACGGGCTTTTTGTATGAACTTTTCAACAGACTCGATCTTGCCAGTACATCCTATTATTTCGAGGTTTTTGGGCATCATACCAGATCCTTCAACCTTGGGTTCAGCAAATGTTTTACTAAAGAGATGATAACTGCACTTATAATTATGAACCCCGAAAATGTGGCCAAATCCCCGACATTGGAACCATGTATGACCAATCCCAAAGCCGTGCTGCATCCTGGAGGATGCTCGGTATCTGTGACCACCATGATGAAAATGGACAATCCAACAGAGGAGCTTGCCGCTACGATCTTTAGAAAATCGAAAGTGATACCTAAAGAATCTGAAATATTGGGAATGAGAAGCAGCGATGTACAAATGGCCCCCGATATCACACCAACCACATGTCCACCTATCACATTTCGAGGTTGGGCCGTTATGTTTTTTGGCATGGCAAAGACGATGAACGCAGTTGAACCCAAAGCTGCGACAATGACGGGAGTGTTAATGAGGAAGAGAAGTACCAAAAAGAGAGTGAAAGTGGCTAAGAGGCTCTGAAGAACGTAATACACCCACATCTTCTCTTTTAGCAATTTTCTATCCACCAAATGCTTTGTCTTTTCTTTGTGGGCTTTGTATATCAATTCTTCTTTGGTTCTTCTACTCTTTATTTTCATAGGAATCATCCTTCGCTTTCCTCGCCTTCCTTCTCGTCTACCAGTTCCTCCAAAACCTCTTCGAATTCCTCTTCAGATTCTTCTTTTTTAGTTCCCAAAAATTTATGGGTGTACCAAAGCACGTTCAGACTGCTTATCCTTTCAGGCAGTATGAACTCGTCAACCTCATCCTCCAACGCCTCGATCTCCCTCTTCCCATGGGCTCGGGCAATGATATGGCAATGGGAGTTGAGCTTTCTTATGTTCTTCACCGTGATAACGGTCTCCTTTCTTTCAGGCATGGCAACGATTACGAGTTTTGCTTGCTCAACCCCAGCATTTTTTAGGGTTGAAATCTCCGAGGCATCCCCGTAGATCACCTCGATCCATTTCTCCCTAAGTTCCCTTACCCTGGTTAAATCATTGTCTATCACGATGAAATCCTCATCAGAGTCTATCAGGGCCTCGATTACGTCCTCACCCACATGCCCTGCGCCGATTATCAGAATATGATCATGCATCCTGGATATGATCTTCCTGTCACTGTATGTTAGCTTCACGGCAAAGGGCGTGCCTATGGCGGTTACTATGGACATCGTGATTATGGCGACGAACAGTTCCTGTTCAATCAATCCTGCTCCCTTTCCCACCGCGGCCACAGCTAGCGTGGCAGAAAGCTGTGGCCACAGAATCACCCCGATTGTAAAACCATCAGATACAGGGATCTTTTTTACCAACGAATAAACAAAGCCGCCCACTATCTTGGTCAACATCAAGGTTAAAATCACGGCCAGGATCATCAGGATATTATTAAGGCTTTCAATGATTATTCCTATGTTCACCTCCAATCCAAGCGTGATAAAAAAGATGGGGATCAAAAAACCGTAGCCGATGGCGTTAAGTTTCTTTAGGCTATCTTCTTTAGGTATGCTCTCTCCCAAGATTATCCCTGCAATGAAGGCCGCAACAATTGGATGCAACTGTATAAGAACGGAAATGATAATGATCACGAACAGGCATGCGATAATGAAGCGAAGCTCTGCCTCCCTCCCCCTCGTTGTATGCCTGCTGAAGAACCATTTCGCCACCTTTGGTGTTATGTAAAATGAAAGGGCTATAAATGCAAGGGCCAGGGCAATGAACACGATGATATCAAGGGGTTGGGATCCTAATTTCAATAATATTGATAACATTATCAGACTCGCAGCATCCATTATCACGATGGCGGGAATTATCATGCTGCCGAACTTTTCTCTCAACGAATGCACGGCCGTGATCATGGGTATTATCTCGCCCACTGAGGATGACATGAATATGGTGCCCAAAAGTAGCGAGGCAATGGTTCCGACTCCCAGGATAGATCCCAGAAGAAAACCCCCAGAAAAACATATTCCACCGGATATGAGGGACAGGTGGATGGACCCCCTTATGCCGAACATTCTGGTTTCATGTGCCTCAAGCCCGGCCAAAAAGACCAAAAAGAACAGACCCAATTGGCCGATGAGCCTAAGCGCCTCGAAATCCTCACCAATGAGACCAAATCCATAAGGGCCTATTATTATCCCGGCCACGATAAATAGCGGTACAGGGGTTACTCTTATCCTATGAAACAATTCCGGAATCAAAAGGCCCAGAACTACGATAACCCCGAAAATGATCAGAGAAGTATCCTCTATGCCTTCCATATCAACCACTTTTTTAGTGTGCACTAACTATCTTACTTTTTGTTCTGCATCCCTACAACTTCACGGTGTTATTCGATACCGTATCGTTCATCCTATTTATGTTTATTTCTGATAAATTTGCAATTGATAATGCGTATCCACCCATACCCTAAAATACACTTAATTCATTCAGCTTCACCGTCATGAAACACTATGATGTAATAGTAGTTGGCGCAGGCCCTGTGGGAGGTTTTGTAGCCGGTGTCATATCGAGACACGGCTATAAAGTGGTTCTTCTTGAAGAACATCATGAGATAGGAAAGCCCATTCAGTGCGCCGGCTTGATCACCCCTAGGGTATTTGAGATTCTCGGTTTCAAATGCGGCATCTTGAACGAGGTGAGAGGTGCAAGGGTTCATTCACCTTCCAATAAAACTTTGGTTTTAGATGCGAAGAAGCCCAAGGCATGCGTCATAGACAGGGAGATTTTTGATGGGGAAATCGCAGAAAATGCCATAGACGAAGGCTGTGAACTTCTGCTGGGAACAAAGGTCACTGGCCTCAAAAGACATGGCGGGAGTATAAAGGTGGAGGTAAGGGATAATCGCGTAATCAAAGAAATGGAATGTAGACTTGTGATCGGAAGTGACGGTGTAGGTTCCATTGTTGCTAGGAGTCTTGGCTTCCCAAAACCCAACAAGTTTCTCTCTGGATTTGGTGCCGAGTATGTCGGTGGTAAAAATACCGATAAAAATTTTGTGGATATCTTTGTAGGAAGTAAAATCGCACCAGGTTTCTTTGCCTGGGTGATACCAACTGATTACGGGACAAGAATAGGGTTATGCACTTCCCGAGGAAAGAATAGCCCCCGTCAGTACTTCAACGATCTCCTTAAAAATCCAGGTGTTAAAGAGGTGCTCGGAAGTCCAAAAATCAAGAGCTATATTGCAGGCGTTATACCCTTGGGGCCTATAAAGAAGATATATTCAGACGGAGCCATGCTTGTGGGAGATTCCGCAGCCCAAGTAAAGCCTTTGTCAGGAGGCGGGATATACTTAGGCCTCTTGTGCGGGAAGCATTGCGCTGATGTCGCCACAAATGCTCTTGAAAACGATGATGTGTCCGAGAGATTCTTGAAGGAATATCGAAAATTGGTTAAAGATGATGTTGGAAAGGAGCTCAAAAGGGCCACCCAGCTCAGAAAAATCTTCGTGGGTTTGAAGGATGAACATTTTGAGGAAGGCTTCGAAGTATTGGATGACGAGAAAATTCTGAGTTTCATAGCTGAACATGGAGATATTGATTATCCCTCTGGCCTAACGAAAGCGGTGCTTAAAAAGGCGCCAAGACTGATGAAGTTTGCCGGACCAGTACTTAAATCCCTGATCTAACCACGGAAACATGTTGTATTCCTCTTGAGCGTAGAACAGAACCGCTAATATACTGAGCATCACAATTAAAGGTATTATACACACATATAACGGCCATAACGGTATCGGATCCCACACCTTGAAGGACGAATCAGGTATTATGCCGTCCACACCCAATAGCTCTATATCCACTCTCCCGGAATCACTCTCATCCGCTTGGGCTGTTGCGTTTTCCCATTCTTTATCCGTGAAATATCCCCTGGATTTCATTATATATGCTGTGTTGTTGTATTCGAAGTTCAGTTGGAATCTAACAAAATAGGTCCCTTGTGTGGTATCTGGGGAGCTGTTGAAGGTGAAGTTTACATAAACCAGGGTATCGTTTCCAATGGATTGGAGGCTAAAAGCGTGCTCAATCCCTTCGTTATTGATTTTTGGTGGATTTTCCACATCACCGATTTCCTTATAGAAGTAGGAGGTGGCGCACGCGTAGCTGCTCACCGTCAGGGTAACATTGTTTATATCCTCATCGTACCTATTCTCAAATGTTAACCTGAATGTGCCGCTCTCGCCTGGCTTGAGCTCAGGTGTTTTAATGTTATCGAATAGCGGGATATTCGACGGATGGCTCACGTAATCATCCGCCTTAACACTAAAGGAGGACAAAAAGATCAATATAACCAGACCTAAAACCAAAGCTCCAATTTTCATTGACTCTCGGCAACTCAAGGGTTAATTGATATAAATCTTTTTGGGTTCATGCCCAGGTTTGAGGGAACCAGGGATGGCCTGAAAAGACGAGGTGGTTGGTGGGGTAGTTATCAGCGATAATAATATATTTGAATAGAGCGATAAACGAGCGAGCCAAGGCCGGGCCTTAAAGGCGACGCCCGTTTCCCTTCTAAGTCCCTGGGTTCGTTTATTTTCATTTAGAATTATCTTTGGCAAGTTTCAAATACTATCATTGAAATAGATTTCATAACTGATTCCCTTACTACCATTTTGATAAGTGGGAATTTTTCTTTCCGGGTGTGGATTTCAAGTGATGTGCTATGTATGGTTGAGTTTATTCTTAACTTACAGGCCTACTACAAAAATACTGATAGTTGGGAAAATATCGCTGGCTTCTATAGAAGGACATCTGTACAAGGGGAATTAGAA
>JAZGAR010000172.1:0-2730 GCA_036475875.1 Thermoplasmata archaeon | reverse complement strand
ACACCAACGGCACGAGATTCATCAATGCCACAATCAACGAAAATCTAACTGTAGATTTCTCAGCTCCGGAGAATTGGTATGGCTTCGAGATCGTTACGTTCAGAGCCACAGATCCCACCGGGGCTCTAGTCGAGGACAAGATCCTCGTTGTTGTTGTGCCAGTGAACGATGCGCCAACAATGGTGAGCATACCAAAGCAGGAGAAGGAGGAAGGAGAGCACTGGCTATTGGATCTTTCGCAGTTTATCGATGATGTTGATAATAACGCAACCGAACTTATAATCACTGTACAGAGTGAAGTTGGCCAAGACTATTTAACCTTGGTGGGTAACATCCTGATGTTCCAATATCCCGAGGGTATTCGCGAGGATGTCATAACCATCACGGTTAGCGATGGTGAGCTGGAGGCGAGTAGGAGTTTTATAGTGAGCATAATGAGCTCTCCAGTGGTTGTACCCACTTTATGGGATCTGATTCCCTGGCCTTGGGTATTTTTATTTCTTATTGGTACCGTTAGTGGCGCATTTGCATATTATAAGAAGAAGAGCAGATATTCAGTTTATGAGGCTTTTTTGATCCATGAGAACGGTCTTCCAATGGCCCATGTATCCCATGAGGATATATCGGAGTTGGAGGATGTGGTTGTCAGCGGTATGTTCACCGCGGTCCAGAACTTCATCAATGATACCTTCTCAGATCAAACCTCCGAGGATGATTGGGAACTCGACGAGATGAAGTTCGGTGAACACAAGATACTCATCGAGAGATCACAGCCTCTCTATTTGGCGGTAATATTCGAGGGTTACGGTCCTAAGCTTCGTAACCGTGTGAAAAAGCTCCTGCAAGATATCAATGAAGAGTATGGCAAGGTACTTGAAGAATGGGATGGAGATATGACCAAACTAAAGGGCATAAAGGCGATGACAGCGGGCTTAATCGCCAAAAAAACAGGCGAAACTCCAGAATCAGGGCATTTACCGGCCCAACCTCAAACTGAGCCTCAGGTGGAGGAATTTGAGGATGATTGGATGGACTGGGAAGATCCCGAAAATGTGGTTGGTGAAGAACTCGACGAGTACATAGAAAGTGTCAAGGAGGCCTTGCCTGAAATTGTCGTGGCTGAGGAAGTAGAGGCCGAGGAAGTAGAGTTATTGGAGTGTCCGGTTTGCGGTATAGAGATCAAAGGGATTGGCATCAAATGCCCCAGGTGCGGTGTGGAATTTGCTGGAATAAAGAGGGTGTTGCCCTCTTCTTCTCAAAAACCGGAAGATGAGGGACCAAAAGGGATATCAAAAGAGGAAGGGAAGCCTGAGGATTGAAAATCTTTTATTACATACAGGAGGGTCACAAGAAAGTACGAATAAGAAGAAGATCGAGCCAAAGCACCACAATGCGGGTTACATTGGGGCTTAGAAAGGAATTATACCCTGCATGCAATTCTTTAAATTTTGTTATCAAACATGATTCTATCGACAAAAGTATTTAGTGTTCAATTAGAATTTATAATATCTATAGTTAAAATATCTCCATTGTTTCTAGCATTAGTCAAGGAAAACGGGGATTTCGAAGATAAATCACCCCAAAAGACGAGTGATGGGTCAAGGAAAAGCAAACCTAAGTAAATGAAACTGTACTTGTATCCAGGCATTCAACAGATCGAAGCCATTAGCCATCATTTAGAGGTAATGGAATGGCCGAAGTTAAGCACATGATTAAAAAGATGTGTGTGATCGGCGAAGCAGCTGTAGGTAAGACAAGTCTTATTAGAAGATTCGTTCTAGATAAGTTCGACGACAGATATATATCAACCATAGGCACAAAAACCTCTGCAAAAGATATACAAATTGATATAGATGAGGAAGTGTTCATCCTAGGGCTTCAGATCTGGGACATACTTGGCCTGAGATGTTTTTCTAAGCTTCAGAGGAGGGCGTACAAAGGTGCAAAAGGTGTATTTATTGTAATAGACATCACGAGGAAGGGAACCTTGCGTACATTTGAGGATTGGCTTTTATCATTGTATAGAGTGGCAGGGGAGATTCCCGTGGTTATTATGGCCAATAAAAATGATTTAAAAGCTGAGATTGGAAGGGACGGGATTGAAAAGGTTGCCGTGGATTATGGATTTCCATATTACCTAACAAGTGCAAAGACCGGGGAGAATGTGAATGAAGCATTTCTTACCCTGGGAAAACTGATGATCACACCTTGGGTAGGCAAGAAGATCGTGCCACAGCTTGAGGAGTCTAGGGCATTGGAGAGGGAGATGGAGCCGGAGATGGAACCAGGCAGAAAGCTCTCGATATACGAAGTGGAGGACATAATCATGGCAAGATATTGCGACCTTCTTGAAGACCCAGATTTTGCCATGGCTGTGGTGAGGGAGCAATTCAAGAGGGCAGATGTGAACTTCATGGCACCTACAGTGCAAGGGCTTAAGAAGGTTGTGGATTATCTGATAAATGCTGCTTCGGGTCATGTTGAAAACACTCGCCTAGAGGACGAAAGGAAAGCTTATAGGAATTTGATCAAAAGGACCGATTAATGAAGAGGATTAAGGCTCTTCAATATTTTCTCAAATGTAGTAATCAGAGATGATTTTCTACCCAATACATATTAATCGTATTAGACACAATAAATTATTGCCAGTATCTTTGTTGATTGTTACTGGACAAGAAAAAGGAAATTGCAGGGACAAATCACACTAAAAGGCCAAAGATGTGTCTATGA
>JAZGAR010000171.1:0-6131 GCA_036475875.1 Thermoplasmata archaeon | reverse complement strand
TGGGAAAGAATCGGGATCATAGGATCCTGAACCATCAAAGGTTATGGTTGTACCCTCATCGGCAGAATAAGGCCCGTTCGCATCCGCAACCGGTGGAACATTGGGAATCACGGTCAATAAATAAGTATCAGGGTCTCCATAAAGAATGAAATCCATCTCATTCATGCCCACGCTGGCAATTGGGGCTTTTTGCTGGGCCAATGCAGCACCTGCCGGAAGGCCATCTGCAATGACTCCTTTTGCATAAAAATAATCGAGACCGTGATACGTACCATCTGTGGGATTATATGTTGTCCAATTTCCTCCCGAATACCATGATACCCTCGAGGCTCCCACAGTGGCTATAGCTCCATTTTTTAGAAGTGCATAGCCGAGATTATCGTCCCTTTCAGGATGGCTGGTAGAGCATGAAGCTTGGACTGTAAAAGCCGGTTTGGTCCCATCGAGTTGAGGTGCCAAACCCGAATCGAAAACACCGGATCCACTTGTTGGAGAGCCATGTGTCACCCAAGCCACAAAACCATATCCATTCTTCCATTCGTTAAGAACATTGTTTTTATTGACGGGGAACAGATCTGGTGTCGGTGGATTGTAATCCTCCTCGTATATGCGATAATCTGTGAACCCTGCAGGATTTGCAATGTCGTTTTTGATCCCCTCTCCCAAGTGAGCGGCAGGTGTGTTATCGTCCATTGGTTTCATTGGAAATAGGATCGATTCTCTCCAGGAAATATCCCCGGCATCGGTCTCATAGACGATTATCTTATACAGAATTTCATCCAACTGGATGTAATCATCGTTGTAAACAGGAATTCTTCCTACAAAGACCTCGCTCCCGGTATCGGGTCCTCCGGGTCCTCTATCTCCTGTTCCCCATTTGAAGTTTATCACCTCTCCATCCGGTCTTACCAGATCAGGAACACCTGCAAGAAATACATTATTGTAGAATCTTCCGGTGAGCCCTGCTGAGGCTCCTGTTTCGTTCCATAAATGATCAAGTGGTATGGTCTGATGTTTTACATCATCGGATGTGGTTGTCTTCCACATAAGCTGTATGATCCCATCTCCGGTATGCTCTTTATATTCCAGGGTGATAGTATGATCTCCTGCAGTCATGGCCTGGGTGGCATAGTGATTGGATGGGGGATGTTCTGTTAATGTGTCCCATTCGTCTATAACTAGGGACCCATCGATGTATAGTTTTACTCCACCATCACTGAAGGTGTGAAATTGATAGGTTTCACTGAAATCGAAGGTCACCGAACCCTCCCATCTCACTGAAAAGTAATCTGTGTTAATGTTACCTGGATCTGGACTCTCATCGTGGATAAAATCGAAATCCTCTCCATAGTACTGATCGCCATCCAAATCCCAATTTCCCGTTAGATCAGCGTAGAACAAATCTGTTGGGCTCTCCCTATAACTCCAACTGAAATAGCGCGGCATGCACATTTTCATGGGGATATCACCGATTGTATCACCCGGGTCTGTTGGATCATCGGGATCAGGATCACCTATTAGTAAAACATAATCTATATCTAAAGATATGTAATTATCCTTCAACCACTGTCGTATTTTTTCTGCCCTGCCATTCGGCGCCTGACCTGTGAGGCCATCAAAATCATTTTCTGTAACAACTTTGACATCATGGGTCAACTCTTTAAGATTTATGAAATTATCGAGCTTTTCACTGTTTGAAACGATGTCGTTCGTGGTGATGATGACGTAATCGTATGTGCTCGATGGACTTAGGGCTTGCGATGTAATAATGGTGGTCCCATAGTTTATACTCACATCTGCACTCTTTATCAAGGTTAATTCTTGGCTTACAGGGTTGTACAAGAAGGGTCTATATAATAAACGAACATAATTGGCATTTATAAATTTCAATCTGATACCCTCTTTTCGTTGTGTGTACGGAATCATTTCTATGGGTTCCCCGGGGTAGTTCTCATCTTTTCTATAGACCAAGATATTCTTACCTTTTAATATGATCTTGTCATAACCCCAATCATATTCATGACCGATATCGGGATCTAATTCACTCACCTCAGCCTCCCAGGGTGGACTTGGAGCGATATTGTAAGATCCATTAAGAACCATTGATTCCCGAATATCCACTTCAAGTTCTACACTCGACCAATCGATATCCTGCGGAACCATTATTTCCAACATTACCTCCGGAAGAGCGGGATCTCCAGGGGATTTCATTTCCCAATAGCCTGGGATAGCCATTATAATTCTATGAAATCCTTCAGCATCTTCAGTTATTGTGTAATTACCCGCTTCTATCTGAAGATCGATGGTGTTATTACCGCTTGCCATTGGGGCTGATTGTGAATTGCTAGATCCTTCAGATTCATCAAAAGGATCCTCATCCATATCTGGGTTTTCTTTTCCTGATTCAAGTGCTGCTACAGGGGAAGATGATCTTTCCCCGTCCGGCTGTTCCATTTCACTATTAAATGTGTAAAATGCCGCCGCAACCAATCCTAAGACCATCACAAAGACGGTCAATCGGGATAATACTAGCTTTCGTGCGATTTTTTTTCGCATTTTTTTCTCCCTCCTGAATATTTCCCCAGAGTTTAGACGCAAAGAAGCTTTAAAGAAGAGGCGATAATTTTTATGGTCACTTAGTGGTAATTATCTCCCTCCTTTGCCTTCACTACTCCTCCTAGGGCTGTTGATTCAGGGACACATTGTAATTGTAATACTTATATTTTCTGGACAGATTCCGCAAAAAAATTGTCGGAATCAGTATATGATTCATACAGGGTATGCTATGAATTCGTATTATTCAGAATCTGCAATCACACATTCAGGAGAATCTCTTTAGGCGCTCCTGCAAATTCCACCAAAGCTTCGGCCTCCATAAAATGCAGCTTTCCAGGAATGATAAGACAATGCAATCCTTTTCCAAAATCCTCTTCGATTAAATCATTCAAATAACCTGCTCTAACCACTGGTTTCTCTGAGCCCACACTCCCTAATACACACATCAAGGTGTCCTGAGAAATCACACCTTCCTTCCTATCTTCTTCCATATCCAACAACAGCCTAAGACCTTCATTTGCCCGCATGTACTTCTCAGCTTTTTCATCGATATCAAGCAATATCAAGGAGTGCAGCTCATTCCCGAGATTTCTCTTGACCACATCATAAGGACTTGTAGGGAAGTATTTCTCCTTTGGAAAGGGTAGGCTCGTGGTTTTGCCGAATTTATAGATATGAAGCCCTGACAGTGCGGGGGCAGAGGTTATTATGGAGGCACCGTGAATGAGCCTTGTCTTTATGCCATTTTGTTTTGCCTTCAATCTAAGGGACATATGGGTTGTGGCAGTCATAGGGTCGCCGGCTACAAGAACACCGACTCTATTCCCCTTTGCAGCCTCGATGATGGTATCGCCCTTTTCCATCTCTTCTCTTTTTAGAACCCTTATGCTCTTGCCAATCAGGCTTTCAATCCTAGTTTTGGTCGTACCTGTGAGCTTGGCGGTATAGAACTCAGCAAAGAGGGTATCGCATCCTTTTGCCGCGTCCAAACCATTTAATGTGATATCGTTTTCGTCGTATAATCCCAGGCCGATGAATATCAGTTCGCCCATTCTCAAATCCTCTGAAGTTTTTTTGAGTATATACAGAAACGGATAGATATTTTTTCCCTTTACCCGTCTGTGCTTACCTCTGTCCTCCACCTCCTCACCCCCTCCTCCCACCGGAAATTCCATAGATAATATGGAATTAAAGAGCCATTTAAACCACTGATAATAGCCACAATATTTAAACAGAAGCTAATCGATATACCTCTGGTGTGACCATGATACCAGGTGGTAGGGGTATTAACCCAAAACATATGAAAGCCATGATGAAGAAACACGGCATAAATATCGAGGAGATGGAGGATGTGAAAGAAGTGATAATCAAAACCTCAGACAAAACCCTGATCTTCAGGGATGCAGCTGTGACCTGCATGGATGTTCAAGGTCAGAGGACATATCAGATAGTAGGCACACCTGAGGAAGTTACATCCGAGACCGGCATCCCAAAGGAGGATATCCTTCTTGTGGCTGAACAGGCCGGGGTTTCGGAGGAGGAGGCAAAAAAGGCATTGGAGGAGTGCGGTGGGCAGCCTGCAGAGGCGATAATAATACTGATGGGCGAGAAAAGTTAATCCCGTATTATGGCTTTAAACCCCTTTTTTACCGCAATTTTTAGAGATTAAATCCTAAAATATATTTTCGAAAGATTAATAAATAGTGATTGATATGGTAGCCCGAGTGATAGCATGGCCAAGAATAAAACGGAGAAGGTCAAGGTTAAAGCCCAAAAATCATCTCCCAAAGGTGGTTCAGGGGGCAATAAGAAAAAAATCATAGTAGCTGTTGTTGTGGTTATTATTATCATCTTAGCTGTAGTCTTTTTTTTCGTCCTTCGGAAGGAGGACGATGGAAATGGAGATGGAGATGGGAATCTGGATCCAGTAGCAGAGTTTACATACCCCCTAGAGATATATGCTAATCGAACAGTTACATTTAATGCTTTAAATTCCACAGACCCTGATGGTGATGATCTCGAATATAGTTGGGATTTTGGCGATCCACATGCCACCTCAGAGTACCCAAATACTGCAACAGGTGTAAAACCGCCACATAGATACACAATACCTGGAACCTATAATGTTACACTTACGGTGGAGGATGGGGAAGGCGGTATCGATGAGGCGAGCAGTGAAATAACCGTGCTGCCGGAAGAGACGCCAACAGTAAGTTTAAATTTTTTAAAACCCAATAACTCGATAACCAATATTGTATGGAAATTAATTGTAGATCTCACGGACGGTACAGAAGAACAATTAGCCCTTTCAAACATAAGATACAACATCTATAATGGCTCAGATACGAATGATGTAAAACTGACTGGTATCATAACAGTCAACCCAGCTAGTAAAGTATCCCATAATAACGATGACATATATTTTGATGATTACGAGGACGATTCTGTTCTATCAGTTTTGGATTTTTTCTCCATAGCAGGAGATGGTGGAGGACCTTATCCAGTTGAGTCGGGTGATAACTTCCAATTGATATATGAACCAAATCAAGGGGCAATAACGAATCCAGAACCTCTGGGATGATGGACCCAGAATCTCCATTTCCATTTTAATATCATTTTTTCAACTGTTCCTTCACCAATTTATCGGCAAAAGCTAAAAATTCCTCCTCACAGCCTTTTGGTATAGTAGCTCCAGCGGCTATATTATGTCCTCCTCCCACGCCTCCGACCTTTTCAGATGACTTTTTCATCACTACAGATAAATCGAGACCTTTATTCACCAAGGCCCTGGTCGCTCTTGCAGAGACCTTGATATCTCCCTCGGAAGTGAGGGCAAAGGCTAACATCGGTAAATCGCTTCTAACCTCCTCTCCACCTAAAAGCATTCCTGCGACGGTTCCCACTATATTCTCAGGAACCTTATCTTGCCCATGAAAGTACTGGATGTTGTTCGTTTCCGAAATACCGATTTCCTTTATCAACTGCAGTGTATCCACCAGAGTTCTTCTATGGCCGCGAAGCAGAACCCTTGCCCTTTCCAGCCATTCATCTCTGTCTCCGAGACAGACATTGTAACCCACTTCAGCCTTATCGTATCTACCGCAGGAGTTCAGCAACGTTGCATATTCCTTGGCATCCCTCAGCTCGGTGCCCTCTTCTTCCTTAACTAGGATATAAACCTCGCCTACCAGCCGGTTTGCAATTTCATGGCCAAAACCCTTTGATAGTAAAAGTTTCACGATCTCAGACGAGACAACGCGCTTTTCCTCAAGTATGAGGTCGATCCACCTTCGCCATTTTTCCTCATGTTTCAAAGGTATCCCAAGTTCCAACAGAAATGTGATGCAGGCATCCTCCTTGCCTGTGAGGTTTGGAATAAGAGGATCGTTTGCATACTGAAGCAGTTTGGATATGGACCTCGTTTCCCTTCCAAAGTATCTGATGTCCTTTTTCCAGTGCAAAAAGCCAGCGTTCTTAGCGTCCTCCATAACCTCTCGATTGGTTCCCATGAGCCTCAAATTCTTTGCATCCTGAAGGTCGCCTATAGCCCCAACAATCGCAAGTGAGGCTAAATC
>JAZGAR010000170.1:0-3127 GCA_036475875.1 Thermoplasmata archaeon | reverse complement strand
AAGCAATATCATTAACGCCAAGGCCGTCACAGGAGTTATCATCTCAAGGATTATGCCAAGAATAGCAATCGATATTACGGTGAAAAACAACCCTGAGCCAACCAATCCCTTCGAGCCAGAAGGTGCTGTGTCGGTTCTAACATTTCCCAGGCCGACCAGTATCAGGCTTGTGCTCAGAAGCCAAAATCCGAATGCAGTCCATCCATCCACAAAGCCCAACGAGAAGAGAAACACCATCAGGCCCAGCATGATCACTACAAATCCGTATCCTGCGTAAAATACCTTGTCATCATTTCCTGTCATTTCTTCCCGCTCCATTTGTTTTTTTTAAGCGATTGTAAAATAATGATTATGTTATATTAAGGTTTGGGTAGATGACCTGGAGATCATTCTTTATCAGCGGTTCTACACTGCACCAACTTTGACCTCTATCCTTTCCTCACACTGCCGATTTATCCAATTAATCAAAAGAGCTCTCCCCCTGATTTCCCTCCACCATCCTCCCAAATCCTCTATCACCTGTCATTTCCCAATCCTCAATCACCACTTCACCCCTCACGAACGTGAACCTTGGAAACACCGCAGAAAAACCATCATAAGGTGTCCATCCAGCCTTAGAATGGAGGTTCTTGGCCTTTATCTCGATTTCCTTTCTCATGTCCACTACGATTAAGTCAGCCTCGTAGTCTACTTCGATCTTCCCCTTGTTTATTTTGAAAATTTCACCTGGTCTCTCACTTACTGCGTTTACGAACCTTCCCAACTCGAACTTGCCGTGCTTCACAAATGAGAGCAGCAAAGGCAGCATCGTCTCCACGCCAGGCATGCCTGATGGGGCATTCTCAAAAAGCTCTTTCTCCTCAAGGGTATGAGGTGCATGGTCAGATGCGATGATATCAATCGCACCTTGTTTCAGGGCATTCCATAAAGCCTCTTGATCTTCCCATTCCCTAAGTGGGGGATTGACCTTGCCAAAGGCACCAAGCTTTGCGCTCGAGTTCAGGAACAGATGATGAGGCGTGACCTCTGAGGTAAGGTTTGAGTTTTTTACGAGTTTCACCCCTTCGGAAGTGGAGACATGACATATGTGGGCTTTTGCGTTGTCATGGCTTTTAATGACCTTCTCTATCCCTGATGCCTCGCATTCATTCGGCCTGGATTTCAAGTATAATTTCAACGAATCCGGCGCTAAAGATCTGTCTAACAGGGCTTCATCCTCGCAGTGCACGCTCACTGGTTTCTCTGTCCTGCTTATATGCTCGAATATACCTCCCAATGCATCGTAATCATTTATGAGCATCTCACCAGTTGTTGTGGCTAGGTAAATCTTAAATGCGGTTGCAGATTTCGAAAGACCTTCGATGTCCGAGCTCAGGCTCACTCCTGCAAACAAACCAAAATCCACAAAGGCCTTAATGTCGGCTATCCTCGTCTTTTCCTGAAGGGCTTCCAAGTTCGTTACAGGTGGGATTGTGTTTGGCATATCGAGCACACACGTCACGCCACCGAACGCTGCTGAGACCGTGCCGCTCCCAAAGTCCTCCTTATGGGTCATGCCTGGATCACGAAAATGCACATGGGAGTCTATTCCACCAGGCAAAATCAGTTTCTCCCCAAAATCATAGTGCTTGTCACCTTTCAGGATCTTCTTTATCGCCTTTATTTTACCTTCCTCAATACCTATGCAGCACTTTATGATGTCTTCTTTTATGTAGGCATTGCCTTCAACTACCAATTCCATGATCATTCCTTTAGCTTTTTTTCCACTATCTCACCATGAGGCTCGACCTCAGAAAATATCTCTGCTGAGAACTTGTATATCTTCGTTCCCTCCTCAAGCCATGCATCAGGCAGAAGCCCGGCCTTCACGCAGGTATGTGAGAGGAACTCGTCGACCTTCCATTTCCATTCAACAGGAACCTGTGGTAGGAGCAGTCCTTTTCTGTAGCCTCGCTCCACTATCAAACCATCTTTACCGATCTCCACCTCTTTGACGTAATGTTTAGGCTTTTTTACCTTGATCAACTCGGGAGGTGTGAGAAGGGAAACCTCTATCACCACATTATCAAGCTCTTCTTCCCGAACGGATGGAAATCTTGGGTCTTCCGTTGCAGCGCTCCTGCTGGCCCTCTGCAAACCCTCTATCAAAGTAAATATCGGCTCGATATAACCGATGCATCCCCTGAGGTTGTGTTTTGGATGCGAATTTATCGTGACAAAAACTCCTGATTTTTTGTGGAATATCTCCGGAACATCATCCGCGTTAAATTCCCTGCCAGAAACATCGGCTTCCACGAACCTCCTGGCCGTTCTTACCGCGAACTTGCCATCCTCCAACGAATACATGCTATCACTTTAATGAGGGTAATATATGTCCTTGCATTTATAATCTATTGTCGTGTATAACCTCTTGAGGAAAAAAATTTTAAATATCAATATAGCTCTATTGGTTAAATGAAATGAAAAGTCAAGATAACTTCGTCTTTCAGATGCAAAAGATTGAGGCACTATTAAGCAAAGAGGATCCTGCGCTCCCAAAAAAATTCCACAGATTGCGTGACGTTATAAAAGAGTGTGGAAGCGGTGTTGTTGCTTTTTCGGGAGGGGTGGACAGCTCCCTTCTCGCCTACCTCTGCCATCATCTCCTGAGCAGATCCCTTTCCGTCACAGCCGACTCACCTACACTTCCCAGAAGTGAATTGGCCGAGACCGTGGATTTCGCAAAGAGATACAATCTCGACCACCGCATCATTTCACACAACGAGCTGGAGGATGAGAATTTTGCGAGGAATGATGAGAGAAGATGCTTTTACTGCAAAAACGGCCTATTCATTGTTCTGGACGGGATAAAAGAAAGGGAAGGCTACGATTGCGTGATAGACGGCTCGAACTTCGATGACCTGGATGACTTTCGACCGGGAAGGGAGGCAGGAGAGAGAAACGATGTGGTTAGCCCTCTCATCGAGGCCGAGCTGGGCAAAAGAGATATCAGGGCGATATCAAAAGCATTGGCCCTTCCTACGTGGGACAAGCCTCAAATGGCGTGCCTTTCCTCCAGATTTCCGAGAAATATGAGAATCAACGAGGATGACCTGATGCGGGTGGAGAAGGCTGAGAATCTTCTGAA
>JAZGAR010000169.1:0-3855 GCA_036475875.1 Thermoplasmata archaeon | reverse complement strand
GGGGTCCACTATCATGCCACACACTGGATCTTTTATTTCCTTTGTAGTGGTTGCCGATCTTTCCATAGTAATACCTCCTTTATTCTTTAATCTTTTGATTAATATATTACGCAAAAGGTGTGCCACATTGTGGTATCAATCATATAACTATTTATTTTTACTTGATTTATTTCATTTGGCTATTAATAAAATACCTAATCTTTTGCGAGAGGGTATCGGAGAGCGGATAAAAAGTATCCAAGTTTTGCTTTGGAATGGTATACAGATGGATAAAAAGCATCCAATTATAGGTCGGGATTTTGCTTCAAGCAATGAGATGTTACCCCCATCAACTCGTCGGCTTGCCCGTCCCGGGCCGGTACGGGTCGGGGAGGCGAAGCTTCACTAGGATAAAGATAGAGGAAGGGAGTAGATTCGGTGATGGGAGCAATGGGACTTTGTAAGAAAGCTCTTGCAATGTGATTCCTGTAATGCCTTAACAATTTCGTCGGTCATCTTCTTGGCATCAGCAAAGAGCTTCATGATATTGTCGTGGTAAAAAAGATCATTGTCTATGCCCGCATAACCGGGGGATAGACTGCATTTGATAAAGAAGACGGTTTTTGTCTTATCCGCTTCAAGGATGGGTATGCCGTAAATGGGACTACCGGGCTCTTTGGCCGCCGGATTAGTGACATCGTTTGCCCCAATGACAGAAGCCACATCACAACTGGAGAAACCGCTATTAATGTCTTCCAGTTCAAAAACCACATCATAAGGAATATTTGCTTCGGCCAGCAGCACGTTCATATGACCAGGCATCCGACCGGCAACCGGGTGGATGGCGAAGCGGACGTTCACCCCTTCCTTGGTAAGTTCATCAAACATCTCTCTCACGACGTGTTGAGCCTGGGCCACAGCCATCCCATATTCGGGAACAACGATGACCGATTGGGCATTTTTCATAATAAAAGCGGTCTTAGGGGCCTTTTACTTGATAAATTTCCCCTGAGTCTTCCAAATTTTTCAAGGGGACTTTTCCCAGAGGATTCAAGGGAATGTTGTCCCCTATCCGCCGAGCGGTTTCTTCTCCGATCAGAATTTCTCCTCCACGCCCAAATTCCGACAGTCGGGCTGCCAGGATGGTAACCGAACCTGAGGCAGTGAATGTCCATCTGTCCCTCCAAGTTCCTCTGATCTTCGTCGACCCCATATAGACCTCACCAGAACTGATGCCGATATTTACTCGAATGGGGAATAAATCGGCATCTGTAATCTTCGAGACTTCCAAGGATTTCTTTTGAATTTCCAAAGCTGCTTGGACGGCATTTCTTGGGTGTCGGGTAGGATATGGGTCAAGGAAAATGACCATCATCCCGTCCCCCGCTGTCTCGTTTATGTCTCCTCCATTTTTCTGAATCAGATCAAAAAAGATGGAAAAATAGGATTCAATGACACGATTGATCCTTTCCTGTGGATATCTTTGCACCAGGCTCGTAAAGCCCTCGATGTCCAAGAAAAGGACCGTGGCATCTTGGATGTATTTATTCAACAGGGCCTTCTCTGGATCCTTTTCAATGATTCTTCTTGCCGTTTCCGGAACGAAATTGGATAATACGCTTTCAATCTTTTGGAGGCGAGCTATAGACAGATGAGCCAATTGATAACGCTGCACGATGCCAGAGAAAATGATGATAAGTATTGCGAAAAGAAGAATTGCGGCCCCTATTGCAACCGTTTGAATCAACGTATCATAATAGTGGTGTGCGAAGACAGAAATATCCAGGCCGACAAGGTACCAACTTGGGTGTTTATGCCCTTCCTGCTGGGAGCCTATAGCAAGGGCAGGACGTCCCACAGACTTTCCATGGGAAACTGTCTCGTCGGCTTCATAGCAGACGAGGAGGTATTCATTCGTTTCCTGTAGCACAATCCCATCCCCTAACTGGCTAATATCATAGGACTCCTCAGCCCTAATTCCCGGCAAGGGTTCGCTCTGAATGATTGCTTTCCCTTCATCGTCCAATATGGCCAGATAGCCAATAAATTTACTCTTCAACGCCAGGTCGATGAGCACTTGGTACCGCTCCGCCCCCATTCGTGCCATCATGGCATGGCCGAAACGTAATGTATTAACCAAAAATGTCTTATTTTCCTCCAGGATGAGATTAGAAAAGTGCTTGTCTGCGTGAAGGCTCTTGAGGGAAGTTATAATTAATCCAATGGTCAAAATAGACGCTGAGGCTATACTCAAAAATATATAGAGATGATATCTGGGCTTTTTCTTCATAACTAAAGTCCAATATTACTTTGGCTCAGGACACACGTACCCCACATAAATAAACTAACATAAAATAAAGAATTATCAAGATTTTTCAGGACAACTATGGCGGAAAGGCTCACATCTCGGTTGCTTTCACCGTGGAAGAGATCGGCCTCTGGAAATTAAGGGGGTGAAGCGGAGTTCACCCCCATGCTATTAGATTAATTCCAGCAGCCATAGCTCATACCAGGACCGAAGCCTCCCATATGATGGCCGTAACCCCTGCCATATCCACCACTGGATCGTAGCTCAGGAGTGATCTTACGTGCCTCAAGTTCATAGGTGAGCCGTTTCTCATCTATCCTGGCCCGGAGCTCACTGAGCTCTTTCTGAAGGGCCTTTGCCTTTTCAAGATCAGGGTCAGAGCTGTTCAGAAGGGTGTTGAGTTCAGCTGACTTTGCCCAGATCTCGTTTCTGAGATCGGTGGTTTCGCTGTAGAACTTCCGCTCGAGCTCCTCGAGCTTGCTCCGCTGCTCTTTAGTTACGTCTCCATAACCTCTCTCAGAGCCATAGCAATACTCAGGACCGCCTCCCCAGTTACCCATCATGTGACGGCCTCTTCCCCAGCCATGGCTCCAGGCGACCACGGGAACCGCGAGGGCACCAATTAGTAGTGCCACTACCAACATTTTTGTTACTCTTCTCATTGCAATACCTCCTTTAGTTTAGTTTTCGTGTCCCACCTCTCGGTGGGCTACCGTTTGACCCACAGAATATGCAAGGGGTATGCCACATTGTGGTAGATTTCAAGTAACTAACTGAGTTTATTTGCTTTATTTGATTTGGCGCCCAATGGAAGGGTTATCTTCTCAAAGAGGGCCACTAGAGATTGGATAAAAAGTATTTACTTAATGGATATAATGTTCAGTGGAGAAAGGTATTGGATCGGTGGACGGTAGGTAGTGGGCAAGAGCTAAGGATTTGTCAGTAGATGAGTTGGGGCTGTATATGCTCCTTTGCAATTGGGGCTACATTAGTATTCACTCTTTCTGTGGAGTATGGGTCCGCAAACAACGCAAGATGTCGGCTTCCGTTCCCGAGTCGGTATTTGTATTTTCTTCCTTGTCATAATGTCAAGATAGTGAACCCTGTACTCTGATTTCGATCTTGGGCACGTAGATTTGATCCGCAGGCACCTTGAGTTTCTTGCTCAATTTCGCCAGGTCCTCGCGTATCCTCTTCTCATCGATCGGGACGATGATGGCGTCCCTGTTCTCCTGGGCATCCTGGTGCATGCGGCTGTGCATGGTCATTTTCCATGAGTCATAGTGCTCCAGGTGGCACATCTTGCATGTATCGGAACGGACATAAGCCTTGGGCTTGGCCATTGTTGCCTTTACATCAATTGGCTTCTCGCGTTCGCAAGCCGCCGCGGCCACCATTGCCAGGGAAAGGATAGGAACTATAGCCAGGCTGTTACCTTTCATTTTGGCCTCCATCTAAGATAGGTAAATCTATCAAAGGCTTCCAGGATTTAGAATATATTCATTAGTCATAAGTTATTAGAGCCTTCAAAAGTCCAGGTGCATAGAAGTGGAAAGTCAGCGATTAAC
>JAZGAR010000168.1:0-8804 GCA_036475875.1 Thermoplasmata archaeon | reverse complement strand
TTGTCCGGGAGGACAAAACTTCACGAGTTGCCCCGCAAAAAAGCGCAAACACAATATTGGATGAAAGGTATGCAAGGGGTGAGATTACACAAGAGGATTATAATAGGATGAAAAGAGATATTTCAGGTTAAAAATTGAAAATGGAGGTTCTGATCATGGAGGAGAAAAAAAAAGAAGAGCAAAAGGAAGTCAAGCTTCGAATCAAAGGCATGACATGCACATCCTGTGCTACAAGTATCGGAACCAATCTGAAAAAAATGGACGGGGTGGACTTTGCAGGGGTCAATTTGGTTGATAAAACCGCTTTAGTTAAATATGATCCCAAAAAAGTTAATGTAGAGAATATCAAAGAAACCGTGAAAAAAACAGGATACGAAGCATTTGACATGCACCCCGATATGAGCGGGATGCCTCCTGAAGTTCATGTAAAAAGTGACAGTGCAGTTGATCCCGTATGTGGAATGACGGTGGATAAGAAGACCGCAATCTCCAAAGTGATCCAGGGTAAAACCTACTATTTCTGTATGGAAAAATGCGCAGACGATTTTGAAAATGCAGCAAATGAACTGGGTCTCGAAGGTGCCGAAATGAAATTCATGCCTAGTAAAGGACATATGATGCATCAAATGGAGGATGAAGGGGACACTGCAATCGACCCCATCTGCGGTATGACCGTGGATAAGAAGACCGCTATTTCGGAGGTTATCGGGGGAAAAACATATTACTTCTGCAGGCAGTCCTGTGTAGATACTTTCAGAAAGCAGGTAGAGGAGGAAGGGCTAGAGACTGCAGAAAGCAAGGCAAAAGTGCTTACTAAGCGCATGCCAAAAGAAGCGGATGTGGAAGATAAGTACATAGCAATCGACCCTATCTGCGGAATGAAAGTGGACAAGAGAAGATCCATCTCCAGGGTCATTGGAGGAAGGACATATTACTTTTGCATGGAGAGCTGCGCCAAGACATTCGAAGACCCGGATAAAGAACTAAAAGACATGAAAAAGAGGGTAAGCGTTGCTGTTGGCGGTGTGATAATATTGGGCATTTTCAGGCTTGGGATATTCCTTGGATTAGCGGCGGGTGTAACGGTTGTGACATGGGTGCCCTTCGATTTTCTGCCATGGTTCACTGGTGGGGTATGGATGTTAATTCTTACAACACCGATCATATTCATCGGAGGTAAGAGTTTCTATGTTGGGGCCGCCAAGGCAATCAAGCATCGCAGGGCGAACATGGATTTATTGATAAGCATTGGGACACTAGCAGCGTATATCTACAGTTTGGTGGTGGTGTTAGATCAACTCATAACAACAATGGAGATCATTCCCGGTACACAAGGGGATGTATATTTTGATGTAGCTGCGATTATCATAGCCTTCATTCTCTTGGGCAAATATATGGAGGATGTCATTAAAAGAAAGAGCTCAGCAGCGGTGAGAAAACTGATGGACCTGAAGCCCAAGATGGCTACAGTCATTAAAAACGGAAATGAGGTGGAAATACCGGTTGAAAAACTCGAGATCGGAGATATAGTGGTTGTGAAACCTGGCGGGCAGATCCCCTCAGATGGGATAGTGGTGGAGGGCATCTCCTCTGTGGACGAGAAGATGATCACTGGTGAGAGCCTCCCTGTAGAGAAGAAAACAGGAGATGAGGTCATTGGCGGAACAATCAATAAGCTCGGTTCATTCAAGTTTAAAGCCACGAAAGTGGGCTCGGATACCATGTTAATGCAAATAGTAAAGATGGTCGAAGAAGCCCAGGTTTCGAGCGCACCCATACAGAGGTATGCGGATAAAGTGGCGTCTTATTTCGTGCCGTCAGTGATTCTAGCAAGTATAGTGAGTTTCTCGATATGGCTAGTGATACCTCAGGGAGGTTGGACACCCGCAGTTTTAGTATTTATAGCTGTACTAATCATCTCCTGTCCTTGCGCACTTGGTATCGCCACACCAACCGCGTTGATGGTGGGTGTCGGTAAAGGTGCCGAGGAGGGAATCCTGATTCGTGGCGGTGAATATCTGGAGAGGGCACGAAATCTCGATGTCGTGGTGTTCGATAAAACGGGAACAATAACGAAAGGTGAACCCGAACTCACAGATGTAATAGTGATAGATAGCTCCTCAGAAAATGAAGCCCTGAGATACGCAGCTTTGGCTGAAAAAGGTTCAGAACATCCTCTTGGCGAGGCAATAGTTAATGGTGCCAAAGAAAGAGGTCTGGACATTCCCGACCCATCACACTTTGAGGCGGTTCCTGGTCATGGGATCAAAGTGACTTTCGAGGACAAAACTATCCTTCTGGGTAACAGGCGGCTCATGAAAAAGAACAAGATATCCACCCAGGAAATTGAAAATACCATGAAGAAACTGGAGGCCGAGGGAAAAACCGCTATGATCCTTGCAGTTGATGGTGAAATCTCTGCTATGATCGCCGTGGCAGACACAATCAAGGAAAATTCTGTTGAAACCATATCCGAGCTAGAGAAAATGGGAATTGAAACTATCATGCTTACAGGAGACAACGAAATCACAGCCAAAGCAGTTGCAAAGAAGGTTGGAATCAACCGAGTAATAGCAAATGTTCTTCCCGGTGAAAAGGCCACAGTGATAAAAGACCTTAAAAAAGAGGGGAAGGTGGTTGCCATGGTAGGAGATGGAATCAACGACGCTCCCGCCCTTGCTCATGCGGATATAGGCATTGCCCTGGGCAGTGGTTCAGATATTGCAAAGGAGACCGGGGGCATAATTTTAATAAAGGATGATATAAGAGATGTGGTGACAGGGATAAAACTCAGCAAACTCACAATGAAGAAGATAAGGCAGAATCTGTTCTTTGCACTTGGCTACAACACAGGTGCCATTCCCATTGCAGCCCTTGGTCTTTTGAACCCTATCATAGCCGCTGCGGCGATGTCGGCAAGTTCTCTATCCGTGGTGACCAATGCTGCAACACTAAAACTCGCGAAATTGAAATAAAAAAGAAAGGAGGTGAGAAAAATGGCGAAGGATCCGATATGCGGGATGGAAGTAGATGAAAGCACAGCGCAACAAAAAACAGACCATATGGGAAAGACTTTCTACTTCTGTTGTGCAGGGTGTAAAGAAACGTTTGAAAAGGAGCCAATGAAGTACATGAAAGGGGAATCCATGGAAATGCACCACCATTAAAAGGTCAATTTCCCGTGCAACCGCGGAATCGGGTTTCCCCAAGCCTGGGTATCAAAACCCGCAGTATCACAATCGTTAAGTATCAGCATAGAACTTAACAAACCGTGGTTAGTTTGGGCGTTATACTCGTGGCGTACGATGGTTCCGAGGCTGCAAGGAAGGCTGTGGAGCACGGGATAAACCTGTTGAAACCCGAGGACAGGCTGATAGTCCTCTCTGTTGTACTTTCGGCCGCGATTGCGGAGTTCGCGGAAATAGATCCTGAGATCAGTTTTACCAGAGCACAGGAATCGCAAAACGAGCTTCTTGCCGAGCTGAGGAGGAGAGAGGTCAACGCTTTTGGAATGGTGAGGGAGGGAGACATCGCAGAGGAGATTCTTAAGCTGGGTGATGAGCTGAAATGTGATCTCATCGTGGTGGGTCATAAAGGAATCGGAAAGATAGGCCGATTCCAGCTTGGAAGTGTTGCCGATAAGGTGGCCAGATACGCGAACAGGCCCGTTTTGATCGTCAGATAAGGGTGCGTTTGGGGATTATTTGGAGATAAACCTAAATATATAAAGTCTAATATCATGAACCGGGGGGAAACAGAAATAATAAGGGGGTCTAGTTAAAATGGAGACTCATAATCTCATGTTCGAACTATCCCATCCAGAACGGTTGAAGATACTGCGTATTCTCAAAAAAAAGCCAATGCGACTTTCTCATATATCAAAAAAGCTGGATGTAACAACTGCAGAAGTGTCGAGACATTTGGAAAGGCTGGGAAACGCCAGGTTGATAGAGAAGGATAGTGAAAGTAATTACAACATCACCCCCTTCGCTACAATAATCCTTTTTGAGGTTTCGAATTTCGATTTCCTCATTAAAAACATCGATTATTTTCTAAGTCACATCCTTTCGAGCATACCAGAACATTTGTACTGGTTCAACTCAATGGCAAAGGGTGGTTTTTCCAAAGGGACACTAGAAACTTCTTCGATGATTAAGGAGGTGAGTGTCAATGCTAAGAAATTCATTTACGTGATTTCTGACGAGATCATGAGAGGATTGGTGGATATAGATTGCAAAAAGAATGACGAAGGCGTGGTTTTCAAGAAGATATACCCAAAAAATGCTCAAATCCCACCCGAATACGAGGCCAGAATCGGCAAGAGCTTCGAGATAAGAACCCTGGAGGAGATCCCTTTCGGACTGAAGATGACCGATAAAATCGCTGGTGTGGCCTTACGGGATTTACTAGGAAAAGTGGACTACAGTTTGAGCATGGTGGGCGAGGACGAATCATTTCGAAAGTGGGTGGGTGCAATATTCGATCACTTTTGGGGGAAGGCAAAACCCAAGCTATGACATATTTTTTATCTGAATGAAATCTCATATGGATATGGGTTGGGGAAAGCGGGTCTTTTTTGCGGGAAAAATGGGTTTGAGGACCCACAAAGGGCAAGCCATGACCCGGTTCCATGCAAAAAGTTATAGGATAGGTAATGTAATACCAGGTCGAGATATATGATGAGGCGTGGTCTTGCGATACTGGTGATTCTATTAACCATCGTAAATGTGGCGGATGCCCGATCCTTGGCTTCAGATGATGAAGGTACCGAGATCGATTACGAATTCCATGAATACTTCCAGGAGTACTTCACCTACGATACCATGATGGACGCCCTGGATTATCTGGAAGCTAGGCACCCGGAAATCATGAGGGTGTACGATCTCACGGCCGTAATCGACAAGAACAACAGGATGGGTATACCCACGAGCACCTGGCAGGGACGCACCGTTTGGGCAGTAAAGGTCTCCGACGGTATTTCAACGGAACCGAAATATAAAGACGCAAAGTTCTACAGCGATCCCACGGAACCCGATATCCTCATCGTAGGAGCTCATCATGGTAACGAATGGCCGGGTTTCGAGGTTTCAATGTACTTCCTCTTCTATCTTCTGGAAAACTACGGCTTGCCTCCCACCGATAATGATGGGGATGGACTGATAAACGAGGATCCATGGGACAGCGTGGACAACGACGGGGATGGCGCAATCGATGAGGACCCAATCGAGGGACGGGTAACATGGCTTGTGGACAATAGGGAGATTTGGATCATTCCCATGTTCAATCCCGATGGGGTGGCAAATGACAAAAGAACCAACGGCAGAGATGAAGCATATTTCGGTCCTGCTGGAGGCACGGTTCCATCAAATGGTGTTGACGTGAATAGAAACTATCCATTTATGTGGCACAGGGAACCTGATCCTCAAACAGGTCCAACTATGGACAGCAGCAATCCACAATCAAGTACCTATCGGGGTCCTGATGACAATTTCGATGATGATGGGGATTCATTGTATCCATATCAGTGGAGACCTTCTGGGGGGACTAAAAATACCTTTAGAAAGGTGGACGAGGACCCTGTTGATAACATCGATAACGACAACGACGGTAAGATCGACGAGGACCGTGATGGTGGTTTTTCTGAACCTGAAACCGTAGCAATGCGTAATCTAATCCTCGGAGTGGACGGTAACAATGACGAGGAAACAGACATAATAACCTCCATCTCATTCCACACCTATGGCGGTATGATTCTTTATCCCTGGGGCTACACCAGTGAAGCTTCCCCCCATGATGATCTTCTTGCGCACCTTGCCTCGGAAATGGCAGGCTTCAATGGTTATGATGACATGGTGGGCACGGAACTGTATCCTGTTTCCGGGGAGCTGGATGACTGGCTTTACGGGAAACATACCGTGATTCCCTTTACATTCGAACTTGACAGCGAGAACCACAAGGGCAACATTGAAAATATGATTAACATCAGTCAAAAGAACCTTCCCTGTGAGCTTTACCTTGCTGAGATGGCTCCCGTAATTGAGGTAGCAAGGGAGAGATTTATAGGCTCCTTAGACATAGGTCTTCCCCAGATAAATCATACACAGAAAAGGAAGGTTGTGAACTCCGATAATACATTCCCGGTGGAAGTGGAGATATCAAACTACGAGAAGCTTAAAAAGAATTCTGTTATTTTGTATTACAGGACAGGGGAATTTGGGGAGTGGAAGACCATCGAAATGAGGGAAATTGATGACGGTCGATACAAGGCCACGATACCCAAACAAAGTGGCGGTAAGAAAGTTTATTATTACATAAGCGGTAATGCCAATTACAACGAGGCAAAGAGCATAAACGGTATCATCCCTGTTTTCTCACCAAATTACGGCCCGGGCGATCCCCACTCGTACTTCGTTGACATCAGCCTTGGAGATACCTTGGGGGACCTTGCGGCCATGATCGTCATGATGTTATTGATATTCGGCATCATCTACACAGGACTTTTCAAATCGTTGAAGATGGCAGTGGACGCGGAGAAGAGAAAGAGCAAGGCATGATATCCCAGGCTTTTTGGTGAGGGAATGGCAGAGGTAGGACAGAAGACGGAACAATGGGGGTCGAGATGGGGTCTTATATTCGCTGCCATGGGTGCCGCCATAGGAACCGGAAATATCTGGAGGTTTCCCAGGGAGGCCGCGGTGAACGGCGGCGGAGCCTTCATGATTCCCTGGCTCTTGTTTCTGTTTTCCTGGTCCATACCGTTGCTCATAGCGGAGTTCACTATTGGCAAGAAGACAAGGTTTGGAACCATAGGCGCTTTTAAAATATTCGCGGGCAAGAAGTACGCATGGATGGGAGCCTGGATGTTGCTGGTTAATATGATCATAATGTTCTATTACGCCGTGGTCATGGGATGGGTTTTGAAATACTTCACTGTGGCCTTCTCAGGACAACTGCAACCAGGTGCCAATATGGACGCAATATGGAGCGATTTCATCACCTCCCCCGGGCAGGTGATTTTCTTTCAGCTCACGGCCATAGGGATTTCTACCTTCGTGGTGTACAAGGGCGTATCAAAGGGCATCGAGAGAACCAACAAGATCCTGATTCCCTCCCTGTTCATTCTGTTGATCATAGGGATGCTGTGGGCGCTGTCCCTGCCAGGGGCCATAAACGGACTGAAGTACATGTTCACCGTGCGGGGGGATTATCTCGGTAGAGCAGATACCTGGGTTTCCGCGCTGAGTCAAAGCGCTTTTTCAACCAGTGCAGGATTTGGCATGGGCATAACCTATGCCGTCTATATGAGAAGAAAAGAGGACACCACGCTCAACGCCTTCATAGCAGGTCTTGGCAACAATGCGGCCTCGCTAATCGCTGGAATTGCTGTTATATGCACCGTCTTCGCCTTATCCGCGACTAATGTTGAAGCTATCGGGGTCATGAAATCAGGGAATGAAGGATTGGCCTTCATCCATCTCACGAGGCTGTTCACCCTCATGCCTGGAGGATTGGTAATAGCGGGCATATTCTTCCTGGCCATGGCCTTCGCCGCGATAACTTCCATGATATCGGGGTTGGAGATCACTGTTCGGAACTTCATGGACCACGGCTGGAGCAGGAACAAATCCCTCAAGGTGACATCCACTATGATGTTCGTATTCGGGCTGCCCTCAGCCCTGATAATCTTGGGTAATGGCGTTCCAGCATTCTTAAAGAACCAGGATCATGTATGGTCGTTCGGGCTCATCGTTTCCGGCATGTTCGTTTTCTTTGCCGTGTGGAAGTACGGGATAAACCACTTCAGGGAGAACCTTGTGAACACCGAGTGGAACGATTTGTACATCGGAAGGTGGTGGGTCTATATCATGTACCTCTTCCCCATCCAGTTCATGTTCCTAATGGTGTGGTTCTTCTCCCAATCCATAGCTGCCCATCCCAATAGTTGGTGGAATCCATTTGAGCCAGAAGGTTTTGCAACCATCATCCTGCAGTGGGGAGTAGCTTTAGCTATCTTGATCCGATTGAACAATTGGCTGAATAAGAGGCCCCTAATCGAGAAAGAAAGCCGAGATGGGGAGGTGGTGGAGGTGTTACTGGAGTAAGTGGATGAGCGATGTGGAAATTAGGCTCCCCTATGAATTTTTTTAAAAAGCAGGTTTAAAGCTCTGCAAAAACAGTTTCGGCCACCTCTCTTCTCAAGGTTTAAGTGGGTAAGAAATGCTTTCTTTGCGTAGGGACGGAATATAATGGAACTTAGAAAGGACAGACATACTGTTTCAATGCTCACAGACCATTTGGTGTTCTCTCCGAAGTATCGAGGGAAGATGCTGGTGGGCGAGGTGGCGTTACGCACAGAGGAAATTATCACAAAAACTTGCGATGAATTAGGGGTGGATATAATAGAGATGGTGGTCAATGTGGATCATGTCCATATTTTCTATTCATACCCTCCAAAACATTCCGTGAGCTGTATAGCCCAGATCATAAAACGGAAAAGCAGCATTGCGTTGCGTAGGGAATTCCCGCACCTGAAAATTTGGTGCAAAGAGCACTTGTGGGCACCGTCCTGTTTCCATGGACGCGTTGGGCAAGGCTTTGATGTTGTAGAAAGGTATATTACCACTCAAAAGCAATACCATCTAAAAGAGGGGAAATAGCTCCTAACAGGCCCTGTATTTATATACGGGGTTTTTGTAAGCTTATATAAGCTAATATAAGATTATGTACGTACGTGACTTAAAGGCGAGGAGTGGAAGAAGGAATGGGGCTGTGTCACCGTGTCAGAAAGTAAGTGGAAACAAATT
>JAZGAR010000167.1:0-6857 GCA_036475875.1 Thermoplasmata archaeon | reverse complement strand
ACTCTGCAGCACATGCAAATTCATTTCATCACCATCAAAATCGGCGTTGTAAGGAGGACAGACAGCGAGATTAAATCTGAAGGTCTTATAAGGCATCACCCTCACTTCATGAGCCATCATAGACATTCTATGCAGAGAAGGTTGCCTGTTGAAAAGCACGATATCACCGTCAACGAGTTGCCTCTCAACTGTATAACCAATATCTATGCTTTCTATGAGTGTCTCGGCATTCTTTTCGGTGACCTTTACTCTTCGGTTGTCTGGACGTATCACATAGTTAACACCGGCGCTATAGAACTCATTCTCAGGAGGCTCTATGGTTCTCCTTATGAGCTCTTTAATAGTATCAATATTATAGGGAGTTACCCTTATCGGAACCGTGAGTTCCTTTGCAGTCTCAACAGGTATCCCTACCTCATTTATGGAAAGCAACGGGTCTGGAGAGATTACCGTTCTCGCGGAGAAGTTCACCCTTTTACCGGATAGATTGGACCTAAATCTCCCTTCTTTCCCCTTTAATCGCTGTGCTAATGTTTTTAGAGGTCTTCCTGAACGGTGTCTGGCAGGAGGTATTCCCGAGGTCTGGTTGTCGAAGTAGGTTGTAATATGGTATTGGAGCAGTTCCCAAAGGTCCTCTACGATAAGCTGAGGCGCACCTGCATCTCGGTTCTCTCTAAGGCGCTGATTGATTCTAAGCACATCAACAAGTTTATGGGTGAGGTCATCCTCTGATCTATCTCCTGATTCCAGGGTAATAGAAGGTCTAATAGTGACTGGTGGCACAAGCAAAGCTGTAATTACCATCCATTCTGGCCTCGCTATATCAGGGTGTATACCCAGCGGTATAAGATCCTTATCAGGGATTTTTTCCAATCGCTCTCTAACCTCCTTTGGAGTGAGCTTATGACCGTCTTCTCTAAACGTGGTGGGTTTATCCAAGGTGATCTTTCTCTGTACGGCACCACAGTGGGGGCAGGTTTGCCTTTTACTTGCATCCTTTGCCGTTTCTTTGGTAACCAACATCACATCCAGGAAATCTCCACCTGAACCCTCGATCCTGTCCATATCGTTCTTGTATTCTTTAGCCTGAGCATCAGTGAGCAGGAGCCTACCGCATTCCCTGCATGTGGCTTTTAACAGATTTTTTATGTCCTTAATATAACCCACATGAACCACAGGCATCGCCAAATCGATGTGCCCGAAATGACCAGGGCAATCGTCAACCTTTTTACCGCAAGTTTTACACCTCAATCCTGGTTCGATCACACCTAGGTGAGGATCCATTAGCCCCATGTCAATTGGAAAACCATCGTCATCGTAGGTATCAGCGGTTATTATCTTAGTCGCAGATAATCTCCTCATCTCGTCAGGCGATAGAAACGCGAACTTGATGCTTTTGATCCGTTTAGAAACTCCTCGGCCGATCATCTCAAATCCTCCAGTTGTAATCTCATTGCAACACCAAGGGATATTAGTTCGTCCAACAGAAGCTTGAACGCATAACTCGTTTGAATCGGATGAATACTGGCATTGTTACCGCAAACAGGGCAACGTAACGCTCCCTGTCTATCAGCCAAGGCGATATGACCGCATTCTGGGTTGCCACAAACGTATTGGATTGTTCCATCTGACTCATCGAGGAGGCGATCCTTGATCACCATCGCGGCCCCATGAGCTATCAAACAATCCCTCTCCATTTCTCCAAATCTCAGACCTCCCTGCCTTGCTCTGCCTTCTGTGGGTTGTCTGGTTAAAATCTGAACAGGACCCCGAGAACGAACATGATGCTTTCCTGCCACCATGTGGTGAAGCTTTTGGTAATATATCACGCCGATGAAGATCTCGGCTTCTATGATCCTACCGGTCCTGCCATCATACATGACCTCCTTTCCGTTGTGTTTGAATCCAGACCTAACGAGCGCATGCCTTAATGCCTCTTCCCTCTCACCGCTGAAGACAGTGCCGTCTACGAATCTACCCCCCATGGCTCCGACCTTCCCACCGATCATTTCCAGAACATGCGCAACAGTCATCCGAGAAGGAATGGCATGAGGGTTAATGATCAGATCAGGGGTTATGCCACTAGCCGTGAAGGGTATATTCTCTTGCGGAACGAGGAGTCCAATGACTCCTTTCTGACCGTGCCTGGATGCGAATTTATCTCCCAGTTCAGGGAATCTTGGGTCACGAACCTTTACCTTGACCAGCCTGCTTCCATTCTCAGATTCGGTGAGCATTACAAAATCCACATAGCCGTGCTCTCCATGTCTTACCGTAACAGAAGTTTCCCTTCTCTTTTGCGGTGTGAGGAAATCCTGTTGCTCCTCTAAAAATCGAGGCGGTGATGTCTTTCCTATAAGAACATCCCCCCCCTCGACATAAACCTCTGGGCTTATCAAGCCATCATCGCCTAGGTTGTTGTATGTGACGTCTGTTCTAGCTCCTCTCACATCTGGACTGGGAATCTCAAAATGATCTTCCTGCCCACCAGGATAGCGTCTCTCCTCTGCCCTATACGTACGCATGAAAGTTGAATGGCCAAGGCCTCGCTCAACAGATGCCTTGTTGAAGACCAAAGCGTCTTCCATATTGTAGCCTTCAAAGGAAAGCACTGCAACAACAAAATTCTGACCAGCAGGCCTTTTATTGAAATTCACGTACTCCATAGCCTTTGTCTGAACCATTGGTTTTTCAGGGTAATGCAATAAATGCCCTCTTGTATCGGGAGATATCCTGTAGTTGGAAGAACCTAAGCCAAGAGATTGCTTTGCCATCCCCGCACCCATGGTGTTTCTTGGAGAGGAATTGTGCTCGGGATAAGGAATAAGGTTCGTGCATGCGCCAAGTATCATCATAGGGTCGATCTCTAAATGGGTATGTTCTGGCGAAAGCAAACTGTCCACTTCGAATTGATTGTTGCAGAAGTTGCATTCAAGCTTCACCTTCTTATCTGTGGTGCCTATGTTCATCCAATTAATGTCCTTCTCAGAGATGTAAGCATGACACTTTTCGCACCTGCTTGGCGTTCTGAAAGCTGAAACCGCAATGTAGGTGTCCTCCTCCTCTTCAGCATCGATCCACTCTATTATACCATCTCTTATTAAATCTATTATTCTTAGCTTCCCAGACTTCAATCCCTCTATATGTTTTCTTGTCAGAAGTAGCCTTCCGTTATCTACCACCAGCAAAGGCCTTCTAAGTCTTCCCTCATCTGAGTTTATCAGTATCTCGTTCATTTTCGTATCAAATCTGATGTTCACTTCATGGGAAAGTGCACCTATCCTCCTCTTACCCCTTACCTCACGTACCAATTCCTCTGGGTTGTCGTAGAGTCCCACAAGATTACCGTTTACATAAACTCTAGTTTCCTTGGTTCTCTCGCCCCTCACCTTTTTGAGGCCGAAATCGGCAAGAAGCATTTTAATTTCCTCTTCGATAAAGCCCTCGGAAACATCCACGATAAGTGTACAGTTCTTTACCAGACCGCAGTTCTGGCCCTCAGGTGTCTCGTTTGGACAAAGCCTACCCCACTGAGTCGGGTGTAAATCCCTCGCCTGAAAATGTGGTTGGCTTCTTGTTAAGGGCGAAGTAACTCGTCTAAGATGACTCAAAGTGCTCATATTGCATGTTCTGTCCAAAAGCTGAGACACTCCAGCTCTGCCACCAACCCAATTACCAGTGGCGAGTGCATGAAGCAATCTCTGTGATAATAAATCAGGTCTGATGGATGAGGTGATTTTGAGCTCCCTCTTCCTTGAAAAACTCCTTTCCAACTGGTATTTTAGGTCCTTCATTAAATTTGTGAATGACACTCTGAAAAGATCCTCCATGAGATTGCCTGACAATTTTAATCGCTTGTTGGCGTAGTGGTCCTTATCATCGGGTTCCCTCTTACCCAGTGCGAGCTCAAGAACAGTGCGTGCTATCCTGCCGAGGAATATTGCCTTCTTAAGCCTATCCTCGGTTCTATCCCCCAGATGAGGAAGCAGGGAGCGATCCAAAATAGACGCCACCTTTTTAACCCTATATTCTTTTGCCTGTCCTGTAGCAAACTTCTTTTCAAGATATAGGATTGCGTCCTCAGTTGTAAATATCCCGTTGGGCGGATAGGACTTCTTGCTTTGAATCTCCTCGATGTTGGCATATACTATATTCGCCATCTCAGGATCGCTCACGATCGACTCAAAAATCGCCTCGTCGCTCTCCATATCCAAGGCCTTCATGAGCACCACCAACGGAATTTGACCTGAGGCTGCAGGGACAGAAACCATTAGCATCCCGTCCCTCTTTTTCTCAACCAAAGTCAGGGCACGATATCCTTCTCTTTGAGAGAAGACCTTTGCCACCTCCATTCTGTGGCCGTACCGCTCATTGAACTCCACCATCACCCTATTGGGCGCCAAATCTTCCAGAGATATCAGCGCTCTTTCTGTGCCACCTATGATGAAGTATCCGCCTGGATCGAGAGGATCCTCTCCAAATTCAATAAGTTTCTTTATATATTCATGGTTTGCAAGCTCCACTTCGCTGTCTATGTTATCCTTGTGAATGTTGCACTTCTTGGATTTCACCATGATAGGTAAGTTCCCGATATGAACCTTCTCAGGCTCCTTATCCACCCCATTCTCCATTACGGTAAATTCCAGATATATGGGAGCCTGATAACTGAGGTTTCTCAGCCTCGCCTCCATGGGTGTAAGGGGGTGGGTCGCTCCATTGGCCTCCTTCACGGTGGGTATGTCAACGAATATCGTAGGTTTTGCGTTTCGCTCGATCGCCCCCGTTTTCGAGTTCCTTAACCTTCCGACCCTAATTTCGATGCTTTCTCCGCTTGTCTTATCAACCTCGAGCCGAATGATTCCCCTTCCATTCTCACTTTCCCCTATCCTGATGTTGTCTACCAAGCGCTGCATCCCACTGTTCAAGTTATCGGGGGTAGGTAAAAAGTCGTTATATGAAGCTATATGGTGGTTCACGATGCTCCTTTCTCTAAAAAAGGCCTCAACCAATTCGCGCATTTATTTCACCCTCTCAACTACCATTCTATATACCACACACACACCTGCGGACTCACTCTTTCTTCTGATGCTTAGGATACGTCCTTCTTCGATTTCGCCCTCCACCATTTCCAATATCTTTAGGACTGGGTCTTCCTTTCTAATTTTGGGAAGCTGATCGGCATTGACCTTTAGTTTCTTGAGTACCTCATTCGCCTCCTTCTCAGAAAGTAGAGTATGTTCAGGAACCAATCCATGTAACATCACGTTAATATCCATCATTAAACATGCCCCCTAATATTATAAGCTAAATTGCCCACAGTTTGTCCTTCCTATTATCAGTTCTTCCAGTTAAAACCGATATTTTCTAGCTTTTCAGCGTTCCCAACCATTCTATTTGTTCCTGTGTTTCGTTTCTTACCTGTGATTATAGGCAGCGGGCCCGAGGGGAATTTCGAGTTCACGCAAACAGCGCCCTCTATTCGAACCCCCGACCACCTGGTCTCTTCACCGCTGAACCCAGTATCAACAGATTCTCTATTTCTCTTTTTGCCGCCAGGTTCAATCGGTTAAAAGCCAGATGCTCTTTCTAGGAATATACATGGTGTGCACTTTTCCATTTCCCTTTTCAGTATAATATTCTACCTAGCTGAGCTACGGGCCCAATCTTTTAATGATACCTAAGTTAGCCTCCTCCTACCTATTCTCTAGTATTTAAATTTATTGGTCATATTGTGGATTCAACCGAATTCTATCGCTTTTTGAGTTTTAATATAACTAAATTTAATAAATTTATTTGAAATAAAATCATTTTTTGCAAAAAGTATATAAACCACTGTCAGTTAGGGGCACCCTTCCCTAGTAGGCCGTTAGCCATCTGATTCTGACGACAAATCGATTTCGTTTTGATAGGCTTATTCTCCCACGACCTTTTGCAGATCATCTTTACCTTTGTTTTTCCGCTTTTAAGAAAAAAGTGGTAAATTATCCTCGTAATCAAAAAAAGTATAAACACACATTCTATTCCATGTCTCACTTGCCCACGGGGCCGTAGGGTAGCTTGGACAATCCTCTCAGCTTGGGGTTTCGTTGAGTACCGAGTTCCCGTGAAACAGCTCGGTTTCGAATATGATACGAAATGCTGGATACCCGAGTTCAAATCTCGGCGGCCCCACTTTAAATTTATATAGATAGCATTCGTGGGGCCGCCTTGCCCTCAGGTTATAATTTCAAAATAATTTCTTCTTAAGCCTGAGGGCTCGGCGGCCCCATAGGTTATAATTTCAAAATAATTTCTTCTTAAACCTTGGGGCTCGGCAGCCCCATTTTTTTCAATTGATTTTAAAATTATAAAGTAAACAGTATACTGGCGATAAAATATGGAGGAGGAACCCCATGAACAATTTTGAGGCTTAAGCGCTCCTTTTTTTCGGTGCAATTACGGCCCCTTATGAGCTATCACTTTGCCAGTTCCTCCCTGGCCTTCTTCAAGACCTTCTCTGGATCCTTATAGTAGGCTGAGATGATTCTTGAAACATCCCGGTAGTTGCTCACTCCTATCTTACGCATGTACGCTATCAGATCGATCCTGCGCTTCACCTATCGTTCCACTTCCCTCAACGACCAGTTCTTTTGGGCCTGCACCTTCTCGTAGACATAGCTATGGCCGCTGTAATTGAACGTGTCATCTGCGGGATTCCAGGAATATGCGGTGTTGGTGATGAGTTCATTTGTCTCAGGATCCAAGCCCACTATCTCCGTAAGACCTTTAACCCTTCTTGTCATCTTCGTGCCCACCTTAACCTGGGCCTGTAACAACACGATGTCTAAGGCTGTGAGCAACGCTCTGGGAAGATTGAT
>JAZGAR010000166.1:0-6903 GCA_036475875.1 Thermoplasmata archaeon | reverse complement strand
GGGCTAAAGCAAAGGCTCGGAAACCAAAAGTATTTTAAAGGTTAGTTTACAATAGATATCATGGGGTTATTGATGGAAAGTAAAGGTCAGATATTTGGTTTGCTAATCATAATAGGGCTCCTTTTCTTATCCACATACTCGTGTGTCTTTCCTGTTAAGGCAAACCCTCTTACAACAGTTACCCTTTCACTTCAGGCAGAACCACCAACTGTTGATGTTTCTCCAGGTAGTAGTGGTATCGTTAAGATGGATGGTGAAGTCACATGTACAAAATATGGGCCTGATAGTGTAAAGGTGCATCTTACGGCTGAGTCAGAATTAGGTGGTGCTAGTGCGGAACCAGTTACCTTCGTATTTGAAGGGATTAGTGGAAGTGAGGAGACACAGCCATTTAAAGTATCCACAAGAGTTCCCATGGGTACCACCTCATCATTGACTCCGATTCTCACAGTGCAAGGTTATTTTGATCAAGGCGGTTTACGAACTGCAATACCACAAGTTTCGCAAATCATCATTATTTTGCAATACTACAATATCGAGTATTTTATTGAAGATAGAGAAGTGTCTGTAAAATCCGAAGAAAACGTAAAAATAAAATTTATTGTGGTAAACGTGGGCAATGGAGAAGATATCTTCCAGATAGATTTTAAAAATCGGGAAGATTTACAGAACAAAGGATTCAAATTGCCAGCGCCGTTAGAAGTTCAGATGGAAGAAGACGCAAATAGAAGCATAAGTTTGGAAATCAGCGCACCAGAAGGCAATTCAGGCACTCATGTAGCAGACATATCGATACTATCAAGAGGTTCCCTTGGAAGTGATTTTTCGGAGGAAGTTATTATGTCAATCCATCTCGTAGTTACCAGTAATCTTGGCGGGCAAATCGGTTCTATTATCACATCACCTCTGACCATTGTAATTATAACTATCGTGATCGTGGTCGCGGTTTTTTTAAAGATAAGAAAGAGAGAGAAAGTTTCATCCACCTCAGATTAATCCTCTACCCATGAAAATTTCCAGCCCTGGTGAATTTTATAGCCCTTGAATCCTATAACTCCCTGAGAAAAAATGCCAAGAAGAAAGTACGGGCACATGGTGGGGCCTTGTCCTCCAACGCCCATCGAGGACTGCAGGGCATGCCGCCTCGGCCATCCATGCCCAAAGCATGAATTAATAAAGAAACCCGATTATAAGGCCTTGGCAAAGATGAAACGCAGAAAAAAGACTGGGAAAAAGGGGAAGAGAAGGTGATATTATCTTAACCTTCTATTAAAAAGTTTGAGAGTCTTTCCTCGTCTCTTTTTTGCCATTTCCTCCCATCTTTCCTGGACTTTTTCCAGCTCGTCACCCTTAAAACCCTCTTTTGATTTTGCCTTCAGGTCTTCCAGCTCCTCTTCGTCCAACCAAACACCATGACAGGTTAAACAAACATCGATCTCGATCTCATCCGCCTTCTCGATATCCATCAAGCCGCCGCACCTGGGGCAGACAAGTTCGCTCTTGCTCTGGGTTCCGATTTCCTTTGTCAAATAATCTGTCAGTTTTCTGTCCTTTAATAGCTTGCCAAGCTCCCCAGGATCCAACCATATCCCGTTGCACTTGGGACAAATGTCTATCAAAATATTGGGTCCGAAAATCTCAACCTCCTCCCTTCTCGCTTCGACCCAACATCTTGGGCATTCGATCTTCTTTTCCATTATCGTCTTCTTTAGGGACATGTGGTCCTAGATATAGGACTAATCATAAAAAACTATTGTCACAATCGGTCTATCAAACTCCCCTTCCAAAAGGTATAAAAAGTATGAAGAGTATTCCTATTTTGAGAGCATGGTCAAGAAAAAAATCGCTATAAGCATAGATGATCACCTTCTTGAGCTCATAGATCAACAGAGAGGCAACGAGAAGCGCTCCACCTACCTAAATTCCATTATCTCGAATCATTTTAAGGCTGTACCCGGGGAGAAGGGCGGCGGAACTTTTGTTACAACCCTTGAACTAAGAAAAACATTGAAGCCCATATACGATAAACTACTCGTGCTGGAAGGTGTGACACATGACGTTTTTGCTTTGCAGGAGATAGTCCAATCTAAGTTATAGCTTACCACTATCGAGACACACCTCTTCCCCACCCAGATATCGCTAAGGGCACCTGAGAGAGGGTCAGGAGTGTATAACTTTATCCAACTTGAAGTTATCAATTTTTTGTTTCAAAATACCTTTATTTTTAAAACGACTGGCAACTGTAATTATCTATAAAGATATTTATCAATATTGATTCTAGTGGCAAAAGAATAAAATGGTCTGGGAATAGATTTCTATATAATCAATTTGGAATGGGAGCACGATGGAAAAGATCAAGTCCGGAGTTATAGGGATAAATTCATTGCTAGATGGCGGTATAAACAGGAACTCCATTACATGTGTTATTGGAGCCGCAGGTTCAGGCAAAACCACATTTGCAACACAATTCTTGAGGCGGGGCCTCGAGACGGGATGGGATGGGCTTTTCATTTCCCTGGATGAAAACAAAGGGCAATTGATCACGGAAGCCCAAGAGATGGGTTGGTACAATATAATGGACTATATGGACTCTGAATCTCTGATCTTCATCGACGCAAACGGAAAAAATTTCTCGGAGTTCGTGAGGGAGGAGCTGCCGAACTTTGTGTCTGAATGGGCAGGTAGCAATACGAGGATTGTGATCGATCCTTTAACCCCCATTATTTGGGCTAACGATGATAGATATACACAAAGAGAGCTTCTGATGCTTCTATTCAAAGAGATAAAAAAGATAGGCACTTCTGTTTGCACCTTGGAGGAACATGGGTTAAGCGGTGACCTTTCGGGAGATGAGACCTTCATACCCATGTATCTGGCGGATTCTGTTGTTCATCTGAGATTCGTTAGAAATAACTCGTTTACCCAGAGAAAATTGGAAATATTGAAGTGCCGTAACAGCAAGCACAGCAACAGGTCGCATTTTTTCAAGATAATCAGAGGTTTCGGTATAATTATCGAGAGCAATAGTGGAGGCAGGAACAGGAACAAAAAAGTTACAAAGAACATCCCAAAGATTTTGAAGGCCAATTTAGAGGACAGGTTGGTGGAAATTCCTGCAGTGGCAAAAAAGAGAATCCAGCAGTCATTGTCACTTTTGAACGATGAGGATTTCGAAAATATAGATCTCGCATATTTGGTAGATGGAATTTTAGAGGATTATTCTGACTAGGAGAGAAGATGATGAAAAAAATGATAACAGAGTTCGATAAGTTATTAACCCAGGGAAGGGATTTAACTGAAGATGATTGGAAGATAAAGAAGAAATCCACACTGACGAATGCCTCCAGATGTGCCATATTTGAGTATCTGTGCCTTCATCCATGCAGCTCGGTTTCCGGTATTGCAAAAGGTCTGAACCTTTCTGAATCAAGGGTAAGGTGGCATCTGGAAAAGCTTATGTGGGATAGATTCGTATCCATCAAAGAGAACGGAAGTACCATTTTTTTCCCTTCAAACATGATCAACCCTGAGCACATCAAGATCTTCAAATTGTTGGCCTTAGAGAAGAGCAGTGGAATTATCGCATCGATAAAATCGAAGGAGGGTTTGTACCAGAACGAGCTCTCCAGACAGCTCGATTTAAACATCAGAACCATTATGAAATATACATCCGATCTTGAATATCTAGGTTTGATAAGGGGGGCTAGCGACGGAAAATACAGGCGTTATTACTTGACGAACATGATGGACAAGTTAAGGGACTATTACAGAAAAAACTCGAAAAATTTCAAGGAACAAATCATCAAAAAGACAAAAATGGACGGTCTGAGGCCTACGATACTTTTATCGACTCCTGAGTTATTAAAGCTCAAACTGGTTGTGGGAACTAAAATAAGGGTATTGACCATACCCATGATCCCGTTCGGTGAAATGAGACACGGATTAAGGAATCTGAAGAAAGAAAGACACCTGCAGAAAGGTATTGTATCCTTGACCCAATAGGGGATAAAGATATATTCCTGATAGGGATGTTTTTTTGGGGTTTTTGGGTGATGGAAATCATCATTGCATTTTTTGTACAGATTATTGGATTTTCACTACATAATCACCTTATATATTCAGGGAGATAGAACTCAAATAGGAACAAACTTCCCTGGTGTTATTGGATGCCTGGTTCGAAAAAAAGTAAAAAAAAGGGACGTAAGTGTCCATTCTGTGGCAAATCCATTGCCCAAACTGCCGTAAAGTGCAAACATTGCGGTACCGCCATAAAACAAAAAAAGATAAGAAAGGCCTCTGGCCCCGCCAAAGTCGCCGCAACCAAGGATTCCAAGAAAATCTTCAGGGATTTTGTTAAACGCTACGAAAAAATAGAAGGCCTGGCTGAACACAAAAAAATCCCAAGCGAACCCTTATCATCTGGGAGCAAATCCCGTATTCCCTCATTTAAGTGTAAAAAATGCGCCCGTTATTGGGATGAGGATGAAGTTATAAAAGGAAGAGCCGGTAGGGCAAGATGCCCAGATTGTAATACTCAAGTGAAACGTATTTCCAAAAAGGAGGAACTTGCCCTTGGAAGGTTAGAAGAGGAAGAATTTGAATTGGAGCAAATAGAACCTGAGGAAGATTTGGAAGTTGAAGAGGAGGATTCTGAGGGTTATGAGGAAGTATATGGGTGCCCTGAATGCGGGGCAGATGTGGATCCCACCGCTTCAAAATGCTCAAAGTGCGGTATAGAATTCCAAGACTCTGAAGAGCCGCCCGATGAGCCCGAGGAATTACCTGTTGGGAAAAAGAGGGAAACCACGGATTTTGAAGAATTGTTTTCTGATCTTGAAGAATTTGCCCATAAACTCTCCGATACCTCTGCAGAGAAGGTGGAGGAACCAACGGAGTCTCCTGAAACCACGGAGGAAGAGGCGGAAGAATTTGAATGCCCTGTTTGCAGTGCCGGGGTTACAGAGAACGATGAAAAGTGTCCAGGTTGTGGTGTTGAATTCAAGGATTTTGAAGAACTACCCGATAAACTCCTGGAATCAACCATCGATGAATTGGATAGATTTATCGATGAAACGGCAGCGGAACTTGATATGGAGGAAGAGGAGAGCTTCGGTATACCCCTGGAAAGCGAAGTCGAGGAGCGCACCGATCTAAGAGAAGATACCGTAGAATCCGTGTTAGGAGAGGGTCAGGAACTTGAAGATTCCTACATTGACTCCCTACTTGAGGAACTTGATGTTGAGGAAATCAGAAAGCCCCAAAAGATGATAAAGCATAAGGTTATCGAGGAAAGAAACATATGTCCTATGTGTGATGAAGAGGTAAAAAAAGGAGAGACGTTCTGTTCTGAGTGCGGCATGATATCGGGCGTTGATACCCAGGTAATGGAAAGTGAGCTAACGTCCTTTGTTCGAGGGGTACAAAGTGTAATGAAAGAACTAAAAGCCTTGGCGGGGGAAGGTGACGTCAGGAAAAAATTGAAATTGTTGGACAGTGAGATTTCAAAAAATCTCACAAATGAGAATCTCTGGTTTCAGAGGGGACTTTTGCTGACCGAGATCGGGTCCTTCCAAAAAGGGATCAAGTCTTTTGACACGGTTATCAGGCTTAATTCGGATCATAAAAAGGTTTGGATAGCCAAGGCGAACATCCTTAGAAAGCTCAACAGGATAGAGGAAGCGTCGAAATGCTATCAGAAGGCCTTTGAGGTCATGATTCCGAAGTTAGCCAAAAAGCCAAAGATAGGCGAAGAGCCCCTGGAAAGACCGATAAAAAGGCCCCTGAAAAGACCCACGAAGCCTGAAAAAATGCGGGCCGATCTGAGCTTGACAAAGGGCATAAGACCCAGGAAGGTTGCTGTGTCCAGAGGTCAAACAAATGGCCTGACCAATGGTCTGAAAAGTGCTAGGCGGGGATTGACAAATGGCCTGACAAACGGCCTGAAAAGAACCAAGCGAGGATTGACAAACGGCCTGACCAATGGCCTAACCAACGGGGTGAAAAGAGGGAAGCGAGGATTGACAAACGGCCTGACCAACGGCTTGACCAACGGCCTGAAGAGATCTAAGCTAGGGTTGACCAACGGTCTAACGAACGGCCTTACAAATGGCATCACCAACGGGCTTAGAGCCCTGAAGGCCGGACTCACAAATGGTATCACAAACGGTAACGGAATAACCAACGGTCTAGGAGGTAGACAGGCTTTATTGCAAGGAAGGAACTCAAGGTTGGGAATGGTCTTTGTCCTGCTACTCATAGTATTGCTGGTTTTCTCACCTTATCTCATATTTGCCATGCAAGAACCTCCTCAAGCCATAGAAATCGACGGCAAGTTCGGAGATTGGAGTGGAGTGGTGACTACTTCTGATATCACGGAGGGTGCGCCTTTCAATCCCAACATCGACATAATCGATTACAGGGTGGATGACAGACAAGTTGAACTTTCGTTCTATCTGGAGGTTGAAGGTGATATACTTGCAGGGGAGCCTGGTGGCGAGAGACACGTGGATACGGCGTATATTTTCATAGACTCGGATCAGAACCCAGTTTCTGGCTATTTCATCAAGGGCATGGGGGCAGATTATATGCTTGAGATATACGGATGGGATGCCAGGATAATAGGCAGTAGCCTTCACAGCTATACCGAGGAGGAGCAGGATTGGGAATTGTGGGCGCCTGCAGGCTCGGTCTCGGCCGCTGCAAGTGGTTCCGAGCTGGAAGCAAAAGTTCCCCATAGTGCACTGTATCTGCATAATCATGATATTGTTGATGTTCTTTTCTACATGCAGAGTTGGGACAGATTCGAGGATTTCTCGGATACCGTGATAGGCAACAAGAAAGGCGTTTTGTCTTTGACCCAACAGGGTGTGGGTGAAGATGCGATAAGTGGTAACGACAACAGAC
>JAZGAR010000165.1:0-27860 GCA_036475875.1 Thermoplasmata archaeon | reverse complement strand
ATTATTTTGAAATTATAACCTATGGGGCAAGGCGAATAATAAAGGGGCCGCCGAGCCCCAAGGTTTAAGAAGAAATTATTTTGAAATTATAACCTATGGGGCCGCCGAGCCCTCAGGCTTAAGAAGAAATTATTTTAAAATTATAACCTGAGGGCAAGGCGGCCCCACGAATGCTATCTATATAAATTTAAAGTGGGGCCGCCGAGATTTAAACTCTCTAAAATTGAAAATTCATCTTAGGCCTTTGTAACGGATTTTTATTGGCATTCAAATAGCCGAAGATCAAGGGCAATCCAATAGAAGCCTCCAAATATACCATTGATTTTCTTGCATCGCTCTTTACCTTTCCCCAGGCTATTGCCTCGCCTAATGTACTACCTGACAAGCCTCCATCCATGGGTAAGGCAGTTGAAATTTGAATCGCGTACTTGTGACCCTCAACCTCGGCTCCGAAATCGAAATTCGCCATTACGATAGCGTCGTTGATGAAATTCTTAGGGACTCCCCCTCCGATATAAACCGCACCGGAGCTCTTAGATTGAAGAATTATTTGCACCATCTCGTAGTTATCCTTGATAGAGTCTATGATCACCTTGGGTTTATCCTTGTTGTTTGCCCAATATCTCGTCAAGCCGATGCCGATTGAGGAGTCGTTTAGGGCTGGAACGAATACCGGGGTGTTGGTATCGTAGCATGCTTTAAGAATGGAATTATCGTCTTGGATTTCCGTTGATAGCTCCCTTAGAAATTCCCTGCTCGAGTAATTCCCTGCTTTCATACTGTTTTGGGTGTATTTATCCACATAATCATCCGTTTCATAAAAAAGTAAATCATCTGAAAATACGTCGTATATCCTGTTAATCCGCAAATCTCTCAGTTTTTTATCGTTTACGATGATATTTCCATGATGATGTTGACCTCCTCTCGCGTATAAAAGATCCTGGTAAACAATTGCACCAGTCGAGACTATGACATCAACCATATTCTTCTTTACGAGGGCTGAAAGAATGTTTCGTAGACCTGCGGCTATGAGTGGGCCTGCCAGCCCCAAGAAGATCGTGGGCTTTTCTTCATCTGTCAACATCTTTTCCCATATTTTTGCGGCATTTCCGATATTTCTCGCCTGAATAGACATTGTGGAAAAATTGTCAACCAGATCCCTGATAGTCATTTCTTCATGAATTCGAATCTGGTTTACTGGCGTGTGTAGATATTTCTTTCTTTCTGCCTTAGATTGCGGGTCGTCTTCCTTCATCGTATCACTTTTTGTGGGGGGATAAGGAAAACAAGTTGAATAAACTTTACTGATAAACCAGGGGGTCGTTCAGCGTTAGTACCTCTACAATTTGACCTTTTTTGGAATCATGAACCTAATCATCCTCAAAACCCATAAATACGGCCGTACCTTTCCAAGGAACATGGATTATGAGTTGGATGTGCTTATCGTAGGCGGTGGAGTGGTGGGATGTGGTATTGCGAAAGAGCTCTCCAAGTATGAATTGGATGTGGCTTTGGTGGAGAAGGAAAGCGATGTTTGTGGTGGTGCCAGCAAGGCCAATAGCGGTGTTGTACATTCGGGTATATACTCAGAGCCAGGCTCATTGAAAGCAAGGTTGTGCGTCGAAGGAAATGCCCTCTTTCCAAACCTTGCAAAGGAGGCAGGTGTGGAGTTCAAAAAGATAGGCAAATTGGTTGTGGCAAGGAGCGAAGAGGAAGTAGAAGAGCTGGAAAGACTGAAGGAGATAGGAGAAAAAAACAAAGTTCCAGGTTTAAAGCTCATAAATGAAGAAGAGCTGGGAAATCTAGAGCCCAATATTTGTGGAGAGAAAGCACTGAAGGTCCCGACAGCTGGGATCATATCTCCGTATCAGCTTACCATAGCCCTGGCAGAGAACGCGTTGGCAAATAAAGTCAAAATATTTTTAGATACCAAGGTTCTGGATATTTCCATGAGGGATGGGCATTTCATCGTGAAGACCAAAAGAGCAGAATTCAAGACGAGGTATGTGATCAACTGTGCAGGATTGTACAGCGAAACCATCGCAAAAATGGTGGGTATAGGGAAGCATAGAATTTACCCTTGCAGAGGGGAGTATCTTGTCCTTGATAAAAGTTTGAGTCACTTGATAAACCACATGATTTACCCAGTTCCTGAGAACGGCTCTGGCGGCCTGGGAATACACCTCACGCCAACGATAGAGGGAAACATCCTAGTGGGGCCAAGCGCAAAGTACATCCAGGACAAGGAGGTCATAAGCACCACCAAAAGTGAAATGGATAGGCTTTTGAAGGAGGCTAAAAGCTATCTTGGGAATATACCTAAAAATGTATGCATCCAAAGTTACGCAGGTATAAGATGCAAACTTGTTGAAGAAGGCTCTAAGGAGCCAGGAGATTTTGTCATAGAGGAAGATCAGAACATCAAAGGATTCATCAATCTCATGGGCATCGAATCTCCTGGTTTAAGTGCCTCTCCTGCAATAGCTAAAATGGTCGTTAATCTCGTTCAAAAGAACGAGAAGCTCAAACTCAAACAGGACTTCAAAATAAGCAAAGCCAAAAAAAGGTTCGACAGTCTGAATTTGGAAGGAAAGGCAGGCCTGATAGAGGATAATCCAAACCACGGCCATCTGATATGCAGGTGTGAGAAGGTAACAAAACAGGAAATTATCGAAGCGCTGAACAATCCTCTTGAGGTGAGAACTCTTTCTGGAATAAAATATAGATCCAGAGCAATGATGGGTAGATGCCAAGGAGGATTTTGCAAACCAAGGATAATAAAGATCATCAAGGAACTTTACCATCCGAATGTGGAGGATATTACGCTTTGCGGGGAAGGCTCGTTCCTATTCATAGGTAGGACAAAGGATTTGAGAAGACATGATAAGAAAGAGTGTTGATGTTGCTGTGATAGGGGGAGGGCCAGCAGGTCTTGCCGCCGCGATATCCGCCAAAAAGGAAGGCATAGACAATCTGCTCATAATCGAAAGGGACGAGTTTCTTGGAGGAATTCTCAATCAATGCATTCACGAGGGCTTTGGTCTGGAGATTTTCAAGGAGGCTTTAACAGGTCCTGAATATGTGCAGAGATTCATCGACGAGGCCCACGCTCTTGGCATCCCTGTTCTGCTCAACAGTATGGTCATGGAGATGACAGGCAATAGAGAATTGGTGGTATCGAACGAGAAAGGGCTCCATTATATCCAGGCAAAGGCCGTGGTTCTATCCATGGGATGCAGGGAAAAAACCCGGGGAATGATAAGGATACCAGGCGAAAGGCCCAGCGGAATTTTTAAGGCTGGCGAAGCCCAGCATTTTATCAACATAGGAAACTATATGATAGGCAAGAAGGTGGTGATTCTAGGCTCAGGAGATATAGGTTTGATCATGGCGAGGAGGTTAGTACTTGAAGGTGCTGAGGTCCTGGGTGTTGTTGAGATCATGCCCTACTGCGGCGGTTTGATACGCAATCGGGTGCAGTGCCTGGAGGATTTCGACATTCCTCTTCTGTTCAGGCATACCGTGACGAATATAGAAGGCAGGGATAGGGTCGAATCAGTGACGATTGCAGAGGTGGATGGTGAGGGTAAGGCTATAGAAGGTACGGAGAGAACAATAGAGTGTGACACCTTGCTCCTTTCTGTGGGCCTGATACCCGAGAACGAACTGTCAAAGATGGCGGATATTGTGTTAGACGAGGCAACCGGAGGTGCTTTGGTAAATGAGAATTTCATGACCTCCTGTGAGGGAATATTTGCATGCGGTAATGTCCTGCTCGTGCATGACATTGTGGATTTTGTGACTATGGATGCCTATAAAACTGGAAAAAGCGTGGCGCTCTATGCGAAGAATTTCCTCGAAGAAAAGCCACGCATCAGGATTAAACCGAATCAAGGTATCAGGTTCGTTGTTCCTCAATTGGTTGCCCAGGAGGATGTAGATGTATATATGAGGGTAACTGAGCCAGGTTATGGGAAGGAAATAGAATTTAGGGATGGTGAAAGGGTTTTGAAAAGAGTTTCACAAAAACAATTTGCCCCGTCCGAGATGATACGAGTTAAACTAAATTCTGACGAAATGGAGAATGTAAAAGAGATAACTGTGATGGTAACATGAATAAGGAAATCACATGTATCATATGCCCAATTAGCTGTCAAATTATAATAGAACATAGGGATGGAACAATCAAGAGTATCGAGGGTTTTCAATGCGAGAAAGGGAAGGTTTACGCAGAAGAGGAGCTTCTTTCACCTGTTAGGGCCTTGACCACCACTATCATGGTTAAGGATGGAGTATTACCTTTAGTTAGTGTCAAAACCAACAAGCCTGTTCCAAAGGAGAAGCTGTTCAAGGTTATGGATGCCATTTCCGGGGTTGAGGTTGACGCGCCTGTAAATATCGGGGATGTTTTGGTTGAAAATGTGTTTGATCTTAATATTGATATCGTGGCCACGAAGAATGTGGAAAGGGGGGAGGGTTGAGATATGGTCCCTTCTTCATCTTGAAAAAATGAGGAGCAACGGCTTAACTTCTGTCCCTATAATTTCACATTTTGCCGATATACCTAAAGATATCTCTCACGGAAATATACCGCGATGCATGATCGCGTCAGCAACTCTATCCACCGCGACCATGTAGGCTGCGGTTCTCATGTCAACCTCGTGTTTTTTGCTGACATCAAGTACTTCATGGAAGGCCTTTACCATTATTTCCCTCAATTTGACATTTACATCCCTCTCCGACCAGAAGAATTGCTGAAGGCCTTGTACCCATTCAAAGTATGAGACAGTTACTCCACCAGCGTTTGCGAGGATATCTGGAATCAGAAAGATGTCCTTTTCATGCAATATTTTATCTGCCTCTGGTGTTGTCGGGCCGTTGGCAGCCTCCGCCACGATCTTTGCTTTGATATTGTCGACGTTCTCCTCTGTTATTTGGTTTTCTAAAGCGGCCGGTACTAGAACATCACATTCCACATATAGCACCTCTTTGGGACCAAGTTTCTCGGATCCTTCAAAACCGATCACACTACCGGTTTTGGCCTTATGTTCTATGACTTTTTTAACATCAAGGCCTTCCTTGTTCATTATACCGCCTTTGCTGTCGCTTACTGCGATGACCTTCGCGCCTTTTCCACTTAAAAGCCTCGCAGATATTGAGCCCGCATTTCCAAACCCTTGGATTGCAACAGTGGCGTCGTCTATCCTGTATCCTACCCCATCATCTCCATCGCATACATCATTTGGAAGCTCATCTAATTCGCAGTCTTTTGTCCATTTCGCAGGCGGGATGACCTTGAAATTAAAATGTTTCAAGGACTCCCTAATCGTGAACATGCACCCCCTTGCAGTGGCTTCGTTCCTTCCTAGAGAACCCCCGAGATGTATCGGTTTGCCAGTCACAACACCCGGTACGGAATATCCCTTGATCATGCTGTATGTATCCATTATCCAGGCCATGGTTTGAGCGTTTGTGTAAACATCTGGTGCTGGAATATCCTTCTCGGGACCGATAATAAGGGATATTTCTGTGGTAAATCTCCTAGTCAAGCGTTCTAACTCAGACTGCGACATCTCTTTTGGATTGCATATAACGCCGCCCTTTGCCCCTCCATATGGGATATTGACAACTGCACATTTCCAAGTCATCCACATCGCCAATGCTCTAACCTCATCCAAGGTGACATTCCAATGATATCTAATTCCTCCTTTGCATGGGCCTCTCGCATCGTTATGTTGGACTCTATATCCAGTAAATACTTTAATCTCGCCGGAATCCATACTTATTGGGAAATGGACCGTCAATTCCCTTCTTGGATTTCTCAGAATTTTATGTGTTCCATTCTTTAGATTTATTCTCTTTGCAACATTGTCTAATTGCTGTTGTGCTATCTTAAACGGATTTATTTCAGATTCACTCATATTTTCACCTTCGAATTTCATGATGCAAAATTTTATTCCTTATAGCCCAATCTTTTCTTTCCCCCGATCGTTAATTTTTACCCCTATTTTTTTATTTTCTCCACTCATTATTAGCAAATGTTTCTGGGCATTTGGGGGAATAATCTAGGTGTATTTAAATGTTGTTAAATAAGGATATCCAGATATGCTTTTTTTGGGAGCATAAATTACCCCCCTAATTAGACTTAGAAAAGAAGTTGAACATTTCAACAAAAACCCCAACCGTGCCCTTCCTCATCCTAGTTTACAAGTTCTAATATGTCTTTCTTCTTGGCCAAATGCTTTATCCGTAAAATCGCTGCCCAATAAAAAGGGAATATGAATGTGCCGTACAAATGTCCCTTAAAATATTCAATCCCAAAACCTTCGTGTCCTTGCATAGGTTATCTCGGCAAACAGGATCTTCCTCAAAAATTCCTCTTCGGTCTCGTAGTGCATGGCAAGAATCCTTGCTGCGGTGCTCGGGCCAACACCTCTTGCCCTCATCACCAATATTGCCTTCTTTCCGTGACCCAATATCAGGTTGGCGTTGGTGTATAGCTTCTTTATCGTCTTTACCTCACCCATCTTTGGCTTCTTCTTTCGAAGGAGAGGGGAAAGATTCTCGTATGTAGGCACGGCAGCGACCATTTTCGCACTGCAGTTTGGACAGGATATCTTATCAGGTAGATTCCCGATTCTTCTTGTAAATGATTTCTTGCATCTGAGGCACAATAGTTTTATCCTCCCATCCTCCAACCTTTTCTTCAAGGTCATGAGTATGATGCGATCTGGCTTCTGGGGCGATACCAGGCGCATGTAGGCCTCGATACCCTCCATTCCAATAGGACTTATGCCTGTAATCCAAAGCTCAATATCGCCGTCCTGTATCCTCTTTAGTGTTTCTTTGGTCTTTTGGATGTCCATCCTTTCCCATATTGTCTTATTTACGGTTTCCTCGTAAAGTGGGGTGTCCATGAAGGCCGACATGAGCCTTTTGATGCTGATTTTCTTGTAATCGACTTCCTTTTCCAGGGCGCAGAATTTCTTTGCAACATGTATCAGTCCCCATCTCAGATACGAGGAATTTTTCAGTGCGAGTTTAATGAAGTCCTTTAGACCTTCGGGTCTGGTCTCAAGAAGCATATTCTTAACAAGATTAGAATCCATATCGATCGGAAGGTCCAAAATGATTCGATAAGGGTCTGTCCTAAGCCCTACGCTCTCCCCGATTCTTGCAGCCATTAGGGTGGAGAGGAGCATTCCCAAGGTCTCGTTCACATTGCTACCCAGGCATGCGTTTACAACGATGATCCTCTTGCCCCGTTCGATGGTGATCAATTTATCTGTGGGCACGGGAAAATGCTCTTTTTGCCTATTTATGGTGTCAGTGAATGTCTTTTTCACGTCCTCGTCAACAGGGTAGTCGTTCAGGTTCGTTTTACCCCTTATCCTTCCCACCTCCTGGGCGATCTCGAATGGAACAGGTAACTCCTCCCCTACCCAATTAGGAACCGCTCCCACGAGCTTCGAAGGTGAAACTAGAATATCATCCTCAAACTCAACCACCTCCCATGGTCTTCCTCTGATTATTAGCCTTGCATGGGGTTGAACGTAGTTCGCTGTGAACCCTTCATCTAAGGTGCCGATCACGTTTCTGGTTGTGATATCAACCACTTTATAGGTCCTTTCGTCGGGTATCATTGATATGTTATCATAAAAGTATGAGAACGAGGCCCTTTTCCTGCCGTATGCCCCTCCATCCACCCAAATAACGCCTTCGTCTCTAAGCAGATTCACGACATTCTCAAAACTTTCCCAATCCAGATTCCTGAAGGGATACGCGCCTTTGATGAGGGAATAGCAGCTTGAAAGGACGTTGTCCTTTGAAGTCACGGCGATTGCCAGGATTTGATTGGCAAGCACTGAGAGGGGATTTTCCCTGATTTTGACGGCCTCGATTTCCTCCATAAGAGCCCTCCTTGAAATGGCACAGCTCTCCAATATGTCGTCATTGGAGATGGCGATGACGGTTCCCTCGGACACCTCTCCCACCGCATGCCCGGCTCTTCCCACCCTTTGTACGAGCCGTGTCACCTGCCTAGGAGAATTGTACTGGATGGTGAAGTCGGCACTGCCCACATCGATTCCAAGCTCCAAGGAGGATGTGCATATCAAGGCCTTCAACCTCTCATTTTTGAAGTCCTCCTCCATTTGAACCCGAACACCCTTTGAAAGGGAGCCATGGTGCACACCGATGGGAAAATCGGCGTCAGAGAGGTGGTATCTGGTTGCGAGTATCTCCGCCGTATCCCTGGTATTTACGAAGAATAGCGTTGATCTGTGTCCTTTCACGAGTTCCTTTCCCCTTCTTAAGCATGCAGCCTGCTTGATATCGGTTCCGAGGGTTTGCGCGAGTTCTTCATCCTCTTCCTTAGGCTTGGGGCTCTCCACATTTATAATTAAATCCTTTGGAAGCCTGGTTCTTATGATCTTAACATCCCTTCCCACGCCACCTAAAAACCGTGCTATTTCCTCAGGGCTGCCAACCGTGGCGGAAAGACCGATTCTCTGCACCTCCTTTTCTGTCAATTGGCCCAGCCTTTCCAGACCCACTGCAAGCTGTGCCCCCCTCTCATCTTGTGCAAGCTCATGGATTTCGTCTATGACCACCCATTTGACATTGCTCAAATGCCTTCTGAGATGCTTGCCTGTGAACATGATCTGAAAGGTCTCGGGTGTGGTTATCAGAATATCTGGAGGTGATTTGGATAGCTTTACCCTCTCCTTCTGGGGAGTGTCTCCGTGCCTTACCGCAACCTCCAGACCCAGTTCTTCCCCGAACCAGAGCATCCTTGCCAGCATATCCCTGTTTAGGGCCCGAAGGGGTGTGATGTAAAGTAGGCTGATCCTCTCGTGCTTTGCGGCAAGAAGCTTGTGGAATAAAGGCAGCATCACGGCCTCGGTTTTACCCATGCCTGTGGGTGCTATGAGAAGCAAATTCTTATCGCTTAGGACTGCTGGGATGGCTTTCTTTTGCGGCTCTGTAAGTTCCCCCCAGCCTTTTTTTTCCAGAGCTTGTTGTATAGCCTCAGAAAGCATCTCTTGGCTCATCTATCATACCCTCAAATCCATTAATTTACCTAGAAAAGTACCATCGAGAAGGTAAATTGCGGCATTATCCATATCGACCAGTTTGTTCGTCAGAATGGGGCTGAGAAATTTGTTATTGCTAACGTTTAAAGCAGTGCCCCCGCAAAGTTCATTGAATGCGGGTAATATTATAAGTTCAGGTTTTGAGTCCGGGTATTGCTTTTGAGTTATTTCAGATATGAAATTCGACCTAACCCAGCACTGCCTTGAATCTCTTTCGCCAAGTGTTTCTATGAATTGGATCGTGGGATGTTCATGGGCGATGATGACTTGACTGCAGCGCATAACATCTTTACTAGGCCAGGTATGCCCATGGAAGAAGCCTATGCCCTCACTCACGAAACCCTTGGCATCTCGCATGTTCACCCATTTTGGAAGTAGGTTCTTGAGGTTACCATCATGGTTTCCTGGTGTGACATGCACTTCGCTCACATTTTCCTTCAATCTCTCAAAAATCGAAGGAATTTCGTAATGCTCCTGTCTACTTGTTAGAGGCACGTTGTGTTTTACATCACCGATTATTATGACCTTATCCACCTCATTCTGAGTGCAGAGCTCGATTAGGTGAGACGAAATTTTTTTCGTCTGGCTCGGGATATTTATTCCAGCCTCTTTTAGCTCGGCCTCTATGCCGATGTGCAGGTCTGCAACTATCATTGTTCTTTTTTTGGCTTTGTGTAATAGTGCAGGTTCGTTGGGAATAGGTTCTAGTTTCATGGTATTAGGAATCGGGTTTGGGTGTTAATATATTTTTGATTTATCCACCGTTCACCCGCCCTCCGTTCCCTCCTCCCACCCTAAAAATTGAAATGAAGCGAAAATAAACAAGACATAAAAAAAATTTCTTGAACAAAAAAAGTAAATATTCTCCCCACATTACGCATCCTGGGGAAAAAGTCCATGCCAGAGAAGATGGGCGATGCCTTGAAAAAGGCCATAGCCAGAGAGACGGTTATAGAGGATGTCAAGGAGAAAAGAGGGGAGGAATCGCTACTTTTGAATCCCACAAGGCTGGAGATTTTCCAGTATTTGTGCAAAAATCCATGCAGTAAATTGAGGGTCATCGCAAAAGAACTTGAGCTCGCCGTGCCAACAGCTGATTGGCATCTGAGAAAACTTACTGAGAAAGGCCTGATCACAGGGAAGAAGGTGGGGAAAAACAAGGTGTTCTATCCCGCTGAAATGATCGATCCACAGGACATCGAGGTATTGAATCTTCTCAATGGAGATAAGGCCAGGCTTATTTGCTCCGAAATTGCTGCCAATCCTGGAATCACCCAGAGCGAACTGGGTAAAAAATTGGGTATGTATCAACAGGAGGTTGGTTGGTACACATCCAAATTGACGGAGAAGGAGGTGCTCTCCCGGGTGGTGGATGGCAGGTTCAGACGTTTCTACATAAGCGAAAAGCTGGGGGATGTGCTGCGCTCGGATAGAAAAAGGAGGAACCATTTCAAGAAGATACTTTTAAAGACCTTGAAGAGCGATGGGGCAAAACCCGAGATAATGAGGAGTCGAGGAGATACCCTCGTGCTCCAGATAGGCGCAGGAAAAGAAAAAACGATTTTAAAGGTGAATCTAAGGCTGATTCCCTGGTTGTTTCAGTATTAGCAAGGATCTTCATCGTTACAAATACCTTGATATTGCCACATCGTTTTAGTATCAAAACCACAGGAATTCTTCGAAATGTATTTATCCTTTAAACGGTATCATAAAAATCTCCGTGGTATTGATCCAAGTCCTGAAAATCACAAAGCTAGAGATCAGGGTGCAATAGGAAGGTTGAACATGGAGAAGATAAGAACAGGCATATACGGCTTGAACCCTCTTCTCGATGGAGGATTCAACAAGAATTCTGCTACCACAATAGTAGGAGCCACAGGCACAGGCAAAACCACATTTGTTATGCAATTCTTGCATCGCGGCCTGGAGGAAGGGGAAGAGGCCATTTACATAACATTAGAGGAGCAAAAAGACCAGATTCTGAAAGAGGCTGCGGAGATGGGTTGGTCCGATTTGAAGGATTATCTTGATGACGGAACCCTGGTTTTCATCGAGGCTGGAGGTTTAGAATTTTCTGATTTTATTAAGGAGGAGTTGCTTGAGTTCGTGGCGGAATGGGAGGGTATACATGCAAGGATAGCAATCGATCCCCTCACACCCATAGTCTGGACCACCCCTGACAAGTACAAACAGAGAGAGCTGATATCCACTCTGTTCAACGAGACAAAGAAAGTGGGCACCGTTCTCAGCACCTTAGAGGAGCACGGCACTTTCGGAGATCTCTCAGGGCCAGAGACCATCATACCCATGTATCTCTCAGATACCGTGATACACCTGAGGTATATGACAAAATCCACCACTCCCGCTCATGAAAGGCTCAAGGGCATGGGATTGGCAAAGGTCGATACTATGATGAGGATAGTCAAATCGAGGAGCAGCTGGCACAGCACCATCTCTCATCCCTACTACATTTTCAATGGCATAGGCCTGGTGATCGAAGGTGTGGATATAGGTTTGGAGAGCCACAAATTTCCAGACGATATGAAAGAGACCCTCCTTAAAAAGTTCGAAAAACTGCCGAAAGTGCATAAAGACAAGCTGAAAGGCATAGTGGAGAGTCTTTCAATCCAGGATATAGGCACCATGAACCCGGCCCAACTTATGTCTTTGATTTTGAACGAATACGACATCGAGCTCGGTTAGAAGATGTCTTTTTCAGTCATCATTTTCATCCAGGCCAGATGAATCCTTTTGCAAAGAGGCAGAGCAGAGTGACTATCACTCCTGCAATGCACACACCAGCAAGAACGATTAAAAGTGCCCTTTTGAACTTTATGTCGAACAAGTAGGCTATCAGAGATCCTGTCCATGCGCCTGTAAAGGGTAATGGTATGGCAACGAAGGACATCACTCCTATGGCCTCGTATCTTTTGATTTTTGCATCTGCCCTTGCTCTCGTTTTTGAGTACAATTTTGTGAAGAATCTATCCCACCGCTTCCACCTTCGAAGCCAGCTCTCCACATTGCCAAGATTATTTAAAATAATCGGCACAGGGATCATATTACCCACAACAGCCAGCGGAAAAGCCTCCCACCAAGGCATATCATACATGAATATGGCCACCGGTATAGCCCCTCTTAGCTCAATAAATGGTATAATGGAAATGAATATCACAACAAACCAAGGAGGAAGCCATTCCAAAAAATCTGTGATACCAGTCCACCAAGCCATGAAATTCGGATATGAATTTGTGGTAAATAAGGGTATTCGTGTTTTTGATTGGAATGCTAGAGTTTGCACAATAAGATTCAATAGCCCTTTGGATAATGAATTTGTGGAGTCTTAACCACAAAGAATTAGGATAGGTAAGTATCCTTTACCAATAGTAAAGTTTATTTACTATCATTCATATATATTACATGGTGATTATATGAAAATCCACTCAGCTACTGTCAGCTCAAAAGGCCAAATAACCTTGCCAAAGGAATATCGCGAAGGATACCATCTACTCGAAGGAGAAGAAGTTCTGATGCTACCGATGGATGAAGGAATTTTTATAAAACACAAAAAAATACCCCTTAGAGGAATGCTGGCGGGTAAAATAGATGTCAAGGGTTTTGAGAAGGATATAAAGGTTTTAAGAAAGGAATGGGTCTTATGAAAGATTATGTGGTTGACACTATAGCTTTAGTGAGCTACCTCGAAAACGATCTGCCCGTATCAGCAGATAAAATCTTCAAACTGGCTGAGCAAAACAAATGCAAATTGCTAGTCCCTGAGATCGTTATAGGAGAATTCATTTATATCTCCTTGAAGGGCAGATTGAAAACTTCCAACCCTAAGAGTTTTATAATGGAGGTTTTAATTTCATTGGACGCCTCTCGATATGTTGATTTTGTTGGCATGGATACGGAGGCTTGGGAAGAATTTCTTGGGTTAGATATTCGAGAACTTCATGATAAAATGATCTGCTCGATAGCATTGAGTAAAGATGCCACAGTAATCACCAATGACAATGATATAATGAAAAATGAGCCCATTGAAACCGTATGGTAATCACTCAGTGATCGTGGCCGGGTAATTATCAATTATTGTTCAAATAGTCTTTACCTCCAACTGCATACGGTATCCCAAAATCCATGCAAAGCCTTATAAATAATTGGAAATATAAGGGTAAACCCACAAAGAGTAAAAATTCGTCTGTAGGAGAGGATCCCCAAGATTCTCGCATTACTACAGGAGGAATGTCATTGGCTGAGAAAAAAACCATCAGGGCTGTAACACAGGCCCTTGAATCCTCCAAAGAAAGGAAATTCACAGAAAGCGTGGATTTGGCAGTTAACCTCAAGGACATAGATTTATCCATTCCCAAGAATAGAGTGGATGACGAGGTTATGTTGCCGAAAGGAAGGGGTAAGGCGACGAAGATAGCGGTTTTTGGGAGCGGGGAGCTTGCAGTTAAAGCCAAGAGCGCAGCTGATTTGGTGATCACACCGGACGAAATCGACGATTTAGCCGATGACAAAAAGAAGGCAAAGAAACTGGCAAACGAGCATGTTTTCTTCATTGCTGAGGCCCCTCTCATGCCGATCATAGGTAAGAAGCTAGGTATTGTCCTGGGCCCTAGAGGCAAGATGCCTAAGCCCATCCCACCACATGCCGATCCAGTGCCCCTCATAAACAATCTCAGAAAAACCGTAAGACTTCGATCCAAGGACAGGAGGACGTTTCACACACCTGTTGGAACAAAGGACATGAGTATAGAAGATTTGGCTGAGAACGTGGATGTGGTCATAAAAAGACTCTTAGGGAAGCTGGATAGGGGGAGGTTGAACATCGCCTCAATATACATAAAAACCACCATGGGGAAATCTGTCAGACTGATGTGAGGGTTGATCATGGCACATGTAGCAAGATGGAAGGTGAACAAGGTCGAATATCTTACCGATATGCTCCTCAACAACCCAGTGATAGGCGTAGTTGATATAGAGGGCATACCGGCTACCCAGCTTCAGCAGATCAGGAAGAGCCTTCCAAGTGGAAGCAAGTTCGTTGTAACTAGAAATACGTTGCTTAAACTGGCGTTGAAGAAGGCATCCAGGAAAAAGAAGAATATCGAAAAGCTGACTGCTTCCCTTGATGGTCAGCGTGGTATTATCGCTTCTGAAATCAATCCCTTCAGACTTTTCAGGGTCATGGAGTCCACAAAAATAAAGGCACCTGCAAGAGGAGGAGAAATCGCGCCTGAGGACATAGATGTTAAAGAAGGGGATACACCTTTTAAACCAGGGCCTATCGTGGGAGAGCTGCAGAAGGCGGGTTTCCCTGCTGCTATAGAGAGAGGTAAGGTCGTCATAAAGAAGGATAGGACCATGGTTGAAAAAGGACAGCGCATCCCAACCGACGTGGCGAAGCTACTTGCAAGATTGGAGATATATCCGATGATTGTGGGCTTGAATCTCATGGCAGGCTTTGAAAACGACACTGTTTTTACGAGGGACGTGCTAGATGTGGATGTTGCTGGTTACATTAAAGACATCAAAATGGCATCTTCACAGGCTTTTAACTTATCCATGTTTATCGATTACCCAACAAAACGGAATATTCATGCTCTATTGCAAAACGCGCATCAAAATGCGTTTAACTTGGCTTTCAATGCAGAGATACCGAGCTCAGGAACTATCGTATTGTTACTGAACAAGGCTCAAAACCAGGCATTATCGCTGGTCTCTCATCTACCGGATTTGAGGGTTGGGGAGGAGAAGCAAACCGAAAAGGAAGAAGCCAAGGAAAAGGAGGAGGAAAGAGAGGAAGAGAGGCCAGAAGGTGTGAAGGAGGAAAAGTTAGAAGAAAAGGTAGAGATGGCGGAGGAGAAAGAGGGGAAGGGAAAGGACGAGATGGTAGAAGAGGCCAAAGGAAAGGAGAAAGAGGAGAAGAAAGGCGAAAAGAAAGAGAAGAAGGAAAAAGAAGAGAAGGGTAAAGAAGAGAAAATAGAAGGAGAAGAGACGCCATCTTCTGATAATCCATAAACATGAATCCGAATAATGGAGGCGAAAAAAATGGAATACATATACAGCGCCATGTTGCTCCACGCTGCTGGAAAGGAAATCACTGAGAATGGAATTGCCAAGGTGTTAGCGGCAGTAGGTGTCAAGCCCGATGAGGCCAGGGTAAAGGCCTTGACCGCTACATTGGAAGGAGTGAACATCGATGAGGCGATAGCCACACCTGCTGCGGTTGCAGCGGTTGCTGCTTTGCCACCCACTCAGGGAGAAGGCCCGGCAAAAGAGGAGAAGAAAGGCGAAAAGAAAGAGAAGAAGGAAAAAGAAGTTTCTGAAGAAGACGCAGCAGCAGGACTGGGCGCACTGTTCGGTTGAAGTTTCCACAAATAACTTTATACTTGGACAGACCGCGAGGTAAAGCTCTCGCGTCTACATCCATTGTGAAGTGGGTGACACAGGGGATAGTCCAGACAGGGTTCAGAGCCGATGTGCATGCTGATCTTGTTACCCAATACTACGCAACCTTTCAATCGCTATTCCGAACCCCTCCCCTTCATTTTTATGGCCGTTTATTATCTCCGGTACTATACCCGCCTTGAAATCACTCAGCACTTTGAAATCGACCAAACCAGTTCCTATCTGCAGGCCTTCATGATGCGGTGGCTTTGCATCTGAAGCGTGCACATGCATTATCATCTTACCCAGTTTCCTTTTCATGTTCTGTATGTACTCGTTACTTCCTTCTTGGGTCGAAAGATATGAGTGGCAAATATCCAGGGTCATCCCTTCGATCAAATCCGAGATACCCAAAAAATCCTCCGCATCAACGCAAATGTTGCTCCTCCATATCTCACCACCACGCATGATGTAGAACCATGGCATGTTCTCCATTATAACCCTATCATCCCTGATCTCTTTGAGGGATTTCGTCAATATGGATAAGAGCTCTTCTTTTTCGATTCTATTGGGTGAAATTCCTCCTGGATGAACTATAACGTAAGAAGCGTTTATCTTGCTTGCGAAATCGAGAGTCCTTTTTACGATTTTAACGGCGCTGTGCCTGTGCGATTCATCTTGCGATGCCAGATCGACCAAGCGATAATTCTCGCCATCTGTCCAGTACTCCTGGTTGTGCACCACAAGATCTATACCATGTTCATCGGAGATTCTCGAAAAAGTCCTCACCATCTCTTTTTGATGATCGTCAAGGTCCCTCTCGTGTATAAAAACCTCCATCAAGTCCGTACCCAATTCAGCCATTGCCTGGGCGTCTTTCCATCTTGCTTTGACTCCAAATCTCATAGAAAAGCTTCCCGTTTATCTATTTGTAAAACGTGATGACAAAGGATTGGTCTTAGAAAAAACTTTCTAGGCTTGGGGACAACCCTTAATAAATACTAAGACATTGACATATATGGATAATATGCATCGTTTGCCTGACAACCCGTTAACGAGAGTGATAATGCCCAGCCAAAAACCGCATTCTCTTGGAGTGGTTGGTCATCTCGCTATAGACAACATTATTCACCCGAACTTCGAGATTGGTTCATCGCCTGGTGGTTCCGCTGCTGCAATTGCCACCGCATCGGTGCAGTTCGGCCTTTACACATCGATTTATTCCGAAGTTGGGAAGGATTTTCCAAAGGAATGGCTTGTTGTGCTGGAGAATTTGGGCGTAGACATACTCAACATAGAATTTTCGGATAAGGAGGAAAGCCTACGAGTCAAATTCAGATACGATGGGGAAGGAGGATTAGAAAACATAGAATGCAATGACAGAGCCTTGACAGAGCTGAAGATCAAAGCCTTGCCGAAAACAGAATGTGTGCATATCTGCCCCGGACAGCCAAAAGATCAAACCGAGCTGGTGCAAAACCTGAAAGGTGGAAGCAGAATATTATCGATAAGCTTCTCAGATTATTTTACTGACGATTATAAGAAGAAGGGTTTTCTGGACATGATCAATTGGAAAGACATTGAAGTCCTTTTCCTCAACGAGATAGAGGGAAGGGCCATGACTAAGGAAAAGAGCCCCGAGGATATGGCCCGAAAATTCCATGATGAAGGGCCAAAGGTTGTGGTCATCACTCTTGGGGAGAAAGGCTCCTTGGTTTATGATGGCAGGGACATGCACCACAGAAATGCAAGGGATGTGGAGGTTATCGATCCCACAGGATGCGGAGATTCCTACATAGGTGGATTTTTGGGAGAATACCTGGTTTCAAAGGATATTCAAAAGGCGGCTGGGATAGGCACGTATATGGCTTCTTTGACAGCCCAGAAAAAGGGTTCTTGGGCGGCTTTGTTGAGCGACGGGAGAAGATTTTGAGTTTTGTTCGAAAATAGTGGTTACCTCTCTTGCCATCTTTAAAACTTCAAATTTAAAATTGGAAGAAGGGGAAATCATCCAGAACCTGAAAATATTTTTCTAGCACAAACTACATATATTTATTCCCACATTCCAAGGGGAAAGAGATAGGCAATGAAAATACGTAAGCCAATCGTATCTGTCCTTGGTCATGTGGACCATGGTAAAACCACGCTCTTGGATGATATTAGAGGAAGCACTGTGGCTGCAAGGGAAGCGGGCATGATAACACAGCATATAGGTGCAACTGAGGTGCCAATAGAAACTATAGAGCAGATTTGTGGCGACTTGCTAAAAGGAAAGAAATTTAACGTGCCAGGTTTGCTCTTTATCGACACTCCTGGCCATTATTCCTTCACAACCCTCAGGGCGAGAGGTGGGGCGTTGGCTGACCTGGCTGTGTTGGTGATCGATGTCATGGAAGGCTTCAAGCCCCAAACTATTGAGTCGATAAACATCCTAAAACGGCAACGCACACCCTTCGTGGTTGCTATGAACAAGATCGACAGGTTGGCTGGGTGGAGAGCCAAGAAAAAAAGGGGTTTTCAAGAGGCATTCGAGGCTCAGTCCGAGCATATTAAATCCAAATTGGATGAGAAATTATACGAATTGATTGGACAGCTTTATAACCATGGTTTCTCTTCAGAGAGATACGACAGAATAACGGATTTTCAAAAGAACATCGCCATAGTACCTATCAGTGCAAAGCACAATGAGGGCATCTCTGATCTTTTGCTAACACTGATTGGCCTGGCACAGCGATATCTCGAAAAACAGCTGGAAACTGAGGAAGGGCTGGCTGAAGGCACGATCCTGGAGGTTAAAGAGGAACGCGGCTTAGGAACCACGATCGATGTTATTATCTACAAAGGCACCATAAAGAAGGGAGATACCATAGTAATTGGCACCATCGGAGAGACGATAATAACAAAGATAAGGGCCTTGCTCAGGCCAAAACCTCTGGATGAAATACGAGACCCAAGAGAGCAGTTCGATTCTTGTGAAAGTGTTACTGCTGCAGCAGGGGTGAAGATATCAGCCCAGGATTTGGAAGGGGTTATCGCAGGAGCGCCTTTAAAGGTTGCAGAGAAAGATGTGGAGAGCATCGTAAAAGATGTACAATCTGAGATGAAGCTGGAAATTGAAACTCAAGATGAGGGTGTCATTGTAAAGGCTGATGCCATAGGTTCTTTAGAGGCTTTAGCATTTGAGTTGAAGGAGAAGGAAATACCGATAAAAAAGGTAGAAGTAGGAGATGTATCGAAAAGGGATGTGATAGATGCTGCAACATCCATAGATCCATTAATAAGGGCTCTTTTGGCCTTCAATGTGAAGGTTCTGCCAGATGCAAAGGAAGAAATAGAGCGCTCAGGAGCGGTTGTTTTTGAAAGCGCGATTATATACAAGCTCATGAAGGATTACGAGGAGTGGTCGGAGAAGAGGAAGAAAGAACTGGAAGTGGAAGCAAGAGGCATCTACCCGCATCCTGGAATGTTCAAGGTTCTTCCCGACTGTGTTTTTAGGGTGAGCAAACCCGCAATAATAGGTGTGAGGGTGCTTGCAGGAAGAATTCGACCCACCCAGGGTATTCTCAGAGCAGATGGCAGGGTCGTAGGAAAAATCAAAAGCATTCAAAGTGAAGGAAAGAGTCTCAAGGAGGCAATAGCAGGTGAGGAGGTGGCGATTTCTGTGACTGGCGTAACTATAGGGCGTCAGCTTTGCGTTGAAGATATTTTATACGTGGACATTCTCGGGGAGGATTACAAGCGTTTGTGCGAGTCTGAGTTGAACGTGGACGAGCAAGAGGTTTTGGATAAGGTCTGCGAGATCAAGAGAAAAGAGAGCCAGTTCTGGGGTATGTGAGGGATTTCTATTATTTTTTAGAATCCATCAGGTATCATGAAAATCCTCACTGAAAGAACTTCCTTGTAAGTGCCTTGCCAATTTCCTGAAACACTGTCTCCACATTCATCCCCGTTTTTGCGCTTGTAGGAAAGAACTGAGCGTTGTATTTTTCCATTATGCCCTCAATCCTGCTCTTTAACTCCAAAGGAACGCTGTTATCCGTTAAATCCACTTTATTGGCCAGTAATATCAAAGGGATGGGCTTCGTTACTTTGAGCAATGAGGATATCCAACCTTCCGCCCGCTCTATGGTTTCGGGTCTGGTGAGGTCGAACACCACGAGGGCACCATTCGTGCCTCTGTAAGCGCTTAATTGCATATTTTTGAAGCCTTTCTGGCCCACCAAATCCCATATCAAAAGCGTTAGATTGACCTTGAAGAACGGCTTCTTTTTGAAATCCTTGACAACGATGTTCTTTTTCGAAACCTTCACACCAAGCGTGCTCAAATAGCGGTCATCATAGGCATTGTATACGAATCTTCGGATAAGTGAAGTCTTACCAACTCCCCAATCTCCCAGAAGGCAGACCTTCTTTTCTACATTTATTTGCATTAAAACCACTTGGTCAGGAGGTTAATATAATACCCAATACGTATATCTATTTTACGACCTAATTTTCAGTTTTCCAACTGGGGAAGAACCTCAATATTATCAAATTTTATGGCCACCGTCTATCAGATAGTATAATAAATCATTAATCATTACCTATAATATGCGTATCAGATTCCTTGGCGGAGCCGAAGAAGTCGGAAGATTGGGCATGCTGCTGGAAGAGAATAATTTTCGTATCCTCTTCGACTACGGTTTTTCTGCAACCGACCCGCCCACCTATCCGGTAGAGGCTCCACCTGTTGATTTCCTTATGTTGAGCCATGCACATCTCGACCACTCAGGCATGGTTCCATGGATAGGCGGAAGGTATCAAACCCAGATTCTATCCACATTAATGACCCAACGCGTGAGCGAGGTACTTTTCGACGACAACTACAAAATCAGCAAGCTTGAAGGCTATCCCCAGATGTACGATAAAAGCGATATTAAGGCTACAAAACAAAGCTTCGACAATGTAAAATTCGGTGAGAAGAGGGAAATCGGGCCTTTTGAGGTAATATCCCACTATGCCGGCCATATTCCAGGCGCTACGATGTTCGAGATCAGAGACAGGCAGAACATACTTTTCACGGGCGATATCAACACCATTAATACCCACCTTCTCAAAGGCACAAAGCCGGTAAAATGCGATATCCTCATCATTGAGGGGACTTACGCAGGAAGAGACCACCCCGAAAGAGTTAAACTGGAGTACGAGTTTTTAAAAAAGATCGATGAAGTGGTATCGCGGGGAGGAAAGGTCATCATTCCTGCATTCGCCATAGGGAGGACCCAGGAGATCATGCTCATCCTCAAGCACTCGAAGCATAGGATATATGTAGATGGAATGGGAAACTCGGTTACGGAAATTTATTTGAGGATTCCTGAGTTCATAAGATCGCAAAAGGAACTTAGGAGAATGAAGAACAAGGTGAAGAGGGTGCATTCTTACAAAGAAAGGAAATACGCCATGAAAGGGGATGTGATCATCACCACGAGTGGAATGATGGATGGAGGCCCCGTTCTATCCTATATGAGGGAGCTCAAGAGCGACACAAAAAACGCGATACTTCTCACGGGATATCAGGTAGAGGGCACGAACGGGAGGCTACTTTTAGATGAGCGTAAGATAGCGATTCAAGGGGTAAATCAGGGTGTAAACTGCGAGGTTTGCTTCTTCGATTTCTCTGCGCATTCGGGGCACAAAGAACTGGTTGAATTCATTCATGGATGCGAGCCCGAGAAGGTGGTTCTTTGTCACAGCGATAACAGAGAAGCGATTGCCCAGGAACTTAAAGGCTCTTATAAGTTATATTTGCCCAAAACTATGGAAGACATCGAGCTCTAAGCTATTTTGGCCCTAAAGCGCCCCAATTTTTCTCTTGCCTTTTTTAAGGCCAGATTCGCATTTTCTACCAGAAAGTCAAGGTAATCCCTATCAGGAAAAAGCCTTCCACTCCTCGCTAAAGGTACATGGATATTCTCAGAACTGAGTATCTCCACCATCACTTTTACGGGCTCGTTTTTTGAGTTCAGGGTGAGAGATTTTAGGGTTGAATACTTCAATCCCGACTCCACAGCGAGATTCCTCAGCTTAACTGCGCTTTCTAGAGTTCTACATCTTGTATGTATAATAGGGGATTGAGCAAGAAGAAAGACCGTTGTGTTGTCCTTGGCCTTTGAAAATTCAGCTATAACCTCCTCCACCTCCACTTCACGATGCCACTTGCCAAGAAATTCAGCGGCTTCTTTATTTCCCAATTCAGGCATTTCAATTAGGGTTATTCTCCCTGCGCAACTGCTGGTTGTAAAGTAATCTGGGTTGGAATTGATCTTCTCCACGATAGGTAAAATCTCCTCGTCCACCTCACCCTCGCAGATCTTTTTTTGTAAATCATTAAGCCTCTCAGCTTTATTCCATGCCATTAGATTCCGAATAGGCGAGATGGTTAAGAAGTTTTGCGTAGCTGAGAAATCTTCATCTATTACCTTTTTGATCTAGGAGTTGCCTCACCATCAGTGCTCCCCCTTGATATATAACCTAAGGTCCTCCAAACCCCCTCCTCCCACCCTATGAACCGAGATTAAAATGAAATCGATAGAAACAGACCGATAAAATTTTTCGAAGTCTTTAAATCCATCAATCCGATTACCTGGGCGATGGCAGAGACCGACCTGGGCGCTGAAAGTCAGAGGGCATTAAACAGGGGTAATTCCCACAAAGCTCTTGGCAAGCAAACTGTGTCTCAAACGCCTCAAAACCAGCCTTTGACCTCTTTTGGCTGGATGGGCTTGTTGTTTGCGGTGTTCTGTTGGGGTATGTCATTCCCGCTTCTGAAAGTCGCGTTGGAGGTGGTAGAGCCGATCACCTTGGGTGTCCTGCGCTATGTGATAGGTCTAATTCCGCTGGTCATATTCTTGGCTTTAAAAGGTGGATGGGAGGGCATGATCAAACCGCTAAAAGAGGACTGGGGATTCTTTCTTGCCTTGGGCCTGGTTGGAATTACACTTCCGAATATATTTCAGAACTACGGCATGACAATGACCTCGGCCCATCTGAGCAGTATAATCCAGGCTTCAGGCCCGATATTCACGATTCTCTTGGCGGTGCTCCTGTTAAAAGAGCCCTTGGGCATAAATAAGGTGGTAGGGACCTTGATAGCCTTATCAGGTACAATCCTCCTTATTACCGGAGGCGGTATGAGTCAGGGGGACTCCATATTCATAGGCAACTTCCTTGTTTTGATGTCCGCGATTTCCTACTCAATTTCCTCGATAATGAGCAAGAAGATCCTGGAAAAATACGAGCCTTTGACTGTGGCGACCATGAGCATGTTACTGGGCACGGCGATTCTTGCGGTGTTTATGATATTCGAATCTCCTTGGGAAAAGGTTCCCACAATTTCCCTTTATTATTGGAACATTATCCTAGTCCTAGCCTTATTGCCCGGCTCACTGGCACTTCTAATTTGGTATAAGATCCTTAGAACATCTGAGCTTTCAAGGATCATTCTCTTCATTTACCTCATTCCGGTATTCGCAACCGCGATTTCGTACTTCTGGCCAAAAGAGGTCATCAAACTCTCCACCGTGCTTTTCGCGTTTTTAATAATATGCGGGGTTTTGATAGCACAATACGAGAGATCCAATAAAAAAAAGAGTGAAAATAAATGAACTATAGTGGAGGACATAACTATTTGACGCTTTAACTCTGTCTTCCACTATAAACCTCTTCCCTGAACATCACCACCCTGTTACAATCCTGTCTTTGGCTACAACAATCGCATTGTTCCCTGATTTTTCTTGGCTCCTCCTTCTCGGACACCATATAAAATCCGAATTGTTCCCAAAAACTATGAGAATCAACGCTCAACAAGGAACATTTCTTGCCTTCCGCCCTCCCCAAAAGTGTATGGGCTATCTTCTTTCCAATGCCTCTTTTCCGATATTCAGAGAGAACTGACACCTTCCTTATCTCCACATAGTCTTCGTGATCCTTCAACATTCCCAAGCCCACAACCTTGCTGTCAACCTCCGCCACAACGAAATCTTTAATATCGGACTTAACAACATCATTAATCTGTCCATTTGTTTTCAGGATGTGGTTGACAGGTTCCAGATCCCCCTTCACAGCATCCCTTATGATGGCCATATCTCACTCCTCTATCCAAAATATTTCTTGGCAAACCTCATCACCTTTTGCCCGCCATTTAGTGTTCTTATGCTTTACTTTCGGATTCACAGCTTTGCACATTGCAAAGAAGTAAGGCCATGTAGAATGAGGGCAGGTGAGGTTCATATCTATATCCAAAATCTTGGCAGATTCTATCAGTGGGCAAAAACCTGAACTTTCAATAATTATCTTATCTCCCTCGATTTTTATTTCAGGCCTGGCAGTTCTTCCTGGATCGTCATCCATATAGGCCTTAATTAGTCTTTTCACAGCCATAATATCATGGCCATCTATTCCGTACTTATCTAACAGATACTCACCTTTTTTAAATCCTCTCTCTTCATTTATCCTCTTCCACACCTTCAATGCACTTTCACCAAATTCCTCCACAAAAGCGAACTGATGCTCAAACTCTCTGATCGTGGCTTCTATCTCTTCCCTTTCTCTTTGGCTGAATTCTTCAGGAATTCTCTTCTCCCCCTCGTACCTCAACTTAACTCCTCCTTAAACTCATCCTAAAATTTCGTCGGCCTTTTCAGCTATTCTCTCCAGATCAGCGTTGTTTAAATCCTTACTGAGCCCTATTATTCCCTTCTTAACATTCTCGGCATCGTAATGCATAACATCTATGACCGTAGGCACTCTGATGGCATCACCAAAGACAACCACGGTCCTTGGAGGTATAGTGCCTACAATGTTCTCCCAGGTACTTCTATCGGGCATACCCGCAAGTGCCGAAGAGATATCTGAAGGTTCTTTAAGCGAAAGCACGAGTCTATTTGCAAGCTGGCTTCTCACTTCATCATCGATTCTTGAAGGCCTTTGGTCTATCAAAGCTAAGATGAGATTGAACTTTCTTGTTTCTCTTGCAAGCCTGTCAAATATCGTGAAGGAGGCGATGCCGGGCTCTAAGAATTTATGTGCCTCTTCAAGGAAAATCACTAGACGGGGAAAATCCTCATTGTGCTCTGTGTACAGATCAAAGAACCTCCTGGCCAAAACATTCGCCACAAATAGATAGGCCATTTGATTTGTGCCGTACCTCCCAAAGTCCAAGACTATGGACTTTCCAGTTTTAACAAGGCTCTGAATAATATTGAACACCTCTTTCTCGGTTTCTCTTATGAATTTAAATCTGTCAATGCGGGTTATCCTCCTCTGCAAGGCGCTCAAAGAAGCGGGATGAAGTTCACCTTCCCTGAAATCTTCTAAATCCGCATTTTGTATGGCTGTTATCAGGTCCAAAGCTCCTCTATGTCTGTTCACCGCGAACAGGGCATCAACCATCCCGGCAGACAAATCCCGAAACGCCACAACAATGTCCTCTGGCCGAATCTCCCTTGGACTTATTATGAAGGGCTTTGCTTCTTTGTTTTCAGGGTCCAAAGAGAATATCTCCACCTTCTCTGGGAAATAGAATTTCAAACCTTCCGTATTGTCAGTTTTCGAGTAGATGCCGTACTCTGAGTGCATATCAAATATAAGCACACTGGCCCTATTTCTCGCCAAAATGGAGGTGCAAAGTATCTTGTTGAATATGCTCTTTCCTGAGCCTGTTCTTCCAAATATGCCAAAAGGCTTCTCTACAAGCCTGCTGAAATCGATGTTCACATCGAACTTTGAAACACCCCTCAAAGTGCCTATTGGTGCTGAGTTTGGAGTGACCTCGTAAAGCTTTTCCACATCGCTTTTTGTGGCATGTCTCGCCTCCGAAAAATAGGGCGGTATCGTTTCTGGCTCCGAAAGTCTTCCACTGCCCTTTTCGATCAATTGTATGGGCTTTAGCTTCGCTTTTGAATAAAAAATCTTGCCGCCGTAGCCTTCATGCATTGCAGTGACTGGTACCACCGATTCTTTATATTTCGAGCCAGCCAGCCTCTCCGCAATGTCCATCTTTTCGTTGATGATATCATGCACCATGCAGTAGAAATCGTATTTTTTTCCTTCCACTATTGCGGGGTAGCCTATCCTGAGATCCTCTGGGTTGTCCAAGGCCAACTTGACCTCTAAACCACTAAGTACACTGGCTGATACGACCTCCCCAATACCAAATGTTTTTTGATCCTTCATATTCACACTTCCCTACTAATCTGGTCAAGATACTCGTGGAACGCGCCTCTCCTATTACCCTCAATGTGAGTTAACGCGTTTATTGCCTCCTGCAATGAAATGTCAAAGTCATTGGCCATGTTGAGAATCATGTCCTCATAAAGACTATGAAATTGCCTGACCGTAACAACATATCTGTGCGCTTCCAATAGAGGATATATGTAGCCAAGGCATAGGGTGGATTTAGAATAATGCGCCAGCTGCGAAAATACTTTTTCAGGTTCTTGCTTGAATGTTCCCACATCTATCCTAAACCATTTTTTTGCCTCTGGATGCAGCTTTGTAAAGTAGACATCCCCAAGCATCCTATCATAGAGCAGGCTATCCTTCCTCTCTGACTCTATCAAAGATGCAGGAGTGTATCCTCTTCCCTGAAAATCAAGTCTTGAAAGTACCTCCTCATCGGTCCTGTAAGATTTGAAGGCATGCGTAAAGGAATCTTTTGATACGCCCACGAGGATGTTGTTGTTCTCATTGCATATATTCAACGCCTTCTCTAAAACATTGGTGGCTTTGAGGGGGGTTAAAGTACCGTCCATGGTTATGATCACATCTTTCTTTTTCTTTGCAAGCTCGAAGGCCATCTCCTCCTCGAAAAGCCGTCGAAGTTGATTGACCATCTCCCTGTGCTGCTCTGAAGCGTATCTCGTGGCCTCAAAAAGCTTGCCATATATGTCGCCCATCTTTGTCATTATTTCCTTCTTTGTGGACACCAATATGGGTTTTTCTGTTGCCTTCGAGTCTATTAGCTCATATCCTCTTTCTTCCGAGAATCTGTAGTGCAAGGCGCCTACTCTGATAACAGCCAACCACATACTTGAGAGGTTCAGTATAAATGAGTACGAACCATCTATAGCCACTAGGTCCATAACATCCTCAGAAGGAGAGAAGGTCTTTACATCTATGCATAGTTCCTTTTCTGCAGCATCTGGTAACTGACGGTATTTTTGTATGATTCCGAGATTATATGCGATCTGTTTATCGATATTCTCATTTTCGTTTTTATCGTCTGTCAAGCCATCACCTTGATTCTTGATTCTTCTTCTGGTGTCATGTACACCATGATTCTTCCTGGGAACTTCTCAGCAACCTCTGTAAGATGCGTGATGAGAATGATTTTTTCGAAGAACTCTCCCATATCGAACAGTTTCCTCACGAAGAGTTGCCTGCTGGTTTCAGTGTCAAGAGAGCCCAGATCCCCTTCATCTATGAAGAGTGTCTTCATCCTTCCGTAGGTCCTACCCACTTGAGGCATGCTGGCCAGCTCCTTTGCGATGGCAAATCTCAGGGCTGCATTTATTTGTGTCTTCTCGCCTCCGCTGAACTCCTGCACGTCATGCCACTTGCCACCCGCCCCCAAAACCTCTATTCTGATACCATAATTGTTTTTCTCTCCAAAGGAACTGAGCTTGGCCTTGGAGAATCTTCCATCTGTCATGTCAGAGAGATTTGCAGATGTTTCCAAAGAGAGCTGGGGTAATAGCTGGTCTATTGCATACATCACAATGCCGCTTCTGTGAAACACCTTCTCCCTCAGTATGGAGAAAACCTCGCCTTTCTCCCCCAACTCCTTCAATTCCTTCTCTGTCTCATGCATTCGTTTTTTCAGGTTTTTAAGATCCATTATCTGATCTTCCAAGCGTTTTATCTCTCCCTCTGCCCTGGATATCTTGCCAAACAATTTTTCCTTGTCTTTCTGCATCTTCTCATACCTTTGCTTGCTTTTTTGGTAGTTCTCCTCCTCGCTTTTCAGCTCGGACAATCTTGCCTTCAATTCTTCCAGCTCATTCTGCATGCTCAATTTTTGCGCTTCAAGGTCTTTTATCAAGCTGGACAAATCTCCGATCTCTGCCAGTTTCTTTCGTTTCTTTTCCAGTTCTTCCTTGTTTTTCTTAATCTCATCAACTTTAGCCCTTATCTCGGAGATTTTCTTCCGCTCTTCCTCGCCAAATCCCAGTTCTTTTAGGTTCTCCTCCCCATTCTTTATCTTTTCCTCTACATTCTCTATCTTTTTTCTGTAATTCTCATTTATCTCCTCAAAGTCCTTCCTCATCTGATCAAGACTCGCCTCTATCTCCGAGAGAACGAATGAATCCTCATTTATGTCCTTGGTCT
>JAZGAR010000164.1:0-2322 GCA_036475875.1 Thermoplasmata archaeon | reverse complement strand
CCCTGCGGTATGTCCCTTGAAATCACCGGCACGCTGGACTCCTGCCAGCCCTGGGTCACGCTGAGGCAGTCCACACCAGCCTTCTCCGCTATTTTATAGGTGACCATGGATTCCTCCGGTGTATTGCCACCGACGTCATCAAGAAGTTCCTCAGCGCATAACCTGATGACAATGGGCACATCTTTTTTGCAAACATCTCTTACTGCCTCGATTGTTTCTACCATGAACGTGCATCTTCCCTCGATGTCTCCACCGTATTCATCTGATCTTCTGTTCGTGTATACGGATAGGAAATTCGAGACGAGATATCCAACGATTCCAGAGATCTCCATGATCTCAAAACCGGCATCAAGACCCCTTTTCGTCGCCTCGGCATGCTCCTTTATGCACTGTTTGATGTCATCCTTGCTCATCTCCTTCACAGGCTTGAAGACCCGAAGACGCTGGGGAATTTTTGAAGGGCCAACGCAATACGGTAGTTCCACTCCACCCACTCTTCCGCAGTGCATGAGCTGGTAGTTGGAAATGGCACCTTCCTCCTTTATCGCGTCAGCCAGTCTCTTCAAACCTGGAATGAACTTGTCGTCATAGGCTGCGGCCTGACCCACATAACCCTGTCCCTCGCCTTTTGGGTCCATATACACCCCTTGAATGGTGCAGATTCCTCCAACTACTCCTTTTGCTCTTTCCCGGATATAGGCTACATCCGCATCGGTAACGTATCCTTCATGGTCGTTCAGATTGTCCTCGGTTGCTGCGTATTTTATCCGGTTAGGAATCTCTAAAGAACCTATCTTGATCGGTTTGAAAAGGTGAGGGTATTTTTCTGAGCCTGGATACTGTGAATAATCCCATTTTTTATCGGAAGCCATAACAAACTCTCCCCCAAGTATATCGTCAGGTAATAAATTGGGTGTTTTGGTAAATAGACTGAATGAATATAAGGGTTTTTATTATAGTAACAAAAAGTATAAGTATATGTATATCCCTATAGTATATACATCATAGATATACTTACAAGGGGAGACACTTTCCTTGAAGAAATGGCACGGTAAAATAATTGTCATCGATAACAAACGAAATGTGGATTCTGAGATGGCAAGATATCATCTCAAAATTGTTGATGTCATTGAGATTCTTGATGAGGGGATTCAGGTAACGAAGAGAAAGAAAGGAATTCATGAGAAATGGTTGCGGCGCGGTAAACACATCCGAATTGCGGTTGTTGAGAATTGCGGTGATTATTGGTTATTAAGGCATGTAAGTGAGATAACGGCTACAAAAAAGAAATTAAAACTGATGCGAGGTGAAAAATAATGGCGCATAAGTGCAATGTGTGCGGAAAAGAGATGAAAAAAGTGGACGATATTGAGATTAAAAATATAAAGGAATTGGCTGGAATCAAGATACGCGGCTGGAGATGTTCTTGTGGAAATACGCATAGCCATCCAGATGACGTTGATATTCTCGTAGATTATTACAAGACATTACGCTCAGGTATGCAAGCCAGCATATTCAAATCTGGAAACAGTATCGCGGTAAGGCTGCCTAAGGCGATTGCGAGATTGTTGAAACTAAAGCCAAAAACAAAACTCAAGATCGAGACTAAAGGAAATCAAATTATTTTGACGGTTCCTGATTAGAGAAGGCAACGGCTTAGGTCTACATGTAGCTTGTTGTGCACTTTAACATTGGTGTTATGTCGCTTCTAGATATACATGCACATTCTTGATATTAGATTCTCTTACCCTCTCAGGAGGGGATTGATAACCTGCCGTAATACAATAACTTTGAAGACCGGGTTGAAAGAACATTTTCATGCTTGGCATCCTCTTGATCTTCAATAGAAATACATTTATAATAGTAAAACACTATATATTTTATGGTGAAATACTATGTCCACTCTAACTATCAAGTTTCATGGCGTTCAAGACGAAATACTGAAAGCCTTAACTGATTCTGGGATTGCAGAAACAAAGAGCGAGGCAATTCGCATGGCTTTGCTCAAGTTCGGCATGGATCTCGGTATATTGGATTCGAAGGAAATGCTTTCGGTTATGAGGAGAGAAATAAATAAGGAATCTCTTTCTCCTGATGAGGTAAACAAGAGGATCAGGAAGGCAAAACATGCAAGCATTCCTGGATAGTTCCGCGATTATTTACGGGTTGGGTTGAAGAGAAAAGAGACAGAATATTAACCTACATTTTCCTTTAGGAAAGAGTCTACTTACATATCACATCTGATGTCGAGTATAGCATGTTAGTTCCATAGAAATTCGGTCAGGCAATCAGGAAACAGGTCAAGCTGGTTCATTTAAAAAT
>JAZGAR010000163.1:0-31265 GCA_036475875.1 Thermoplasmata archaeon | reverse complement strand
GGTCAAACCAATCATCTCCATCGCCTTCATAATCCAGCCATATATTGTTGATTTCCTCAATTCTGCCGTCATGCTCAACATAGGAATAAGGATCCTCATATTCTAAGTAGTTATACAATGGCCCACCGTTTTCATCCTCTATATGAACTGTAAAGTAAACATTGGACCTTGTGGGGTATGTTACGGTTGGGATGGTGTGGGCTGAATCTTCATATAGATTTATTGTTGCTGTCCAAACAGAAGGATCGTAGACCCAGAAATTATGAGTGCCAATTGTTGATGTACCGTTGCTAATTTCTAACGTGTACTCACCTGTAGGGTCAGAATCATCTATCTCCAAATAATATGGCTCGTTCCAGCTTTGATACCATCCGTTATTGGTTGGGTTAAGGGTTATCATATGTGGATTATCAAATCCTATCTTGGTTACGAGGCTATAGGATGGATCATAGATGAACAACCAAAGATTGCCTACAAAGGGATTTCCGTCTTCGGTTGCAAGAAACGAGAAGTATACATTGTCATACCCATCAGGAATTGTACTCAAATCATATTCCTCCCTGAAATAAATATCGGGAGGGTAACTATAGCTACCAAAGGTTCCTTCTCTATGATGGGTATTTATGAATGTTGCGATCTGATCCGCACTTGCACTAGGTACCGCTAACATCAATCCCATGCTCACTACACAAAACGCCAAAAAATACGCTATTTTTTTGCTCATGGTTCCATCCTCCAATTTTTTATGAAATTGGACATTCCATCCATCCCATCTACCAACAGTAGAAAGGATTACTTATATTTAACACTTTTCTATGAACTGTTTCCCTGAATATCCACGTTATGCATGTTCCTCCATTTTTCACCATATAAGAGGGGATAAATATCGGTTTTTTTGAGGTACGATGGTGTAATCGTCTAGGTTGGGAGGAAAAAATGGATTTGTAGTAAATCTTTTTTAAATTCCAAAACAAAAACCCTTATATCGTGTATTATGATACACTTTGCGGTAACATGAAATTATTCGGCTCATCGGGAATCAGAGGACTGATTAACAAGGAAATTTCCACGGAATTGGTCATTAACCTCGGGGAGATTCTGGGCACGCTTCACAAAAGTGTTGTGATCGGCCATGACCCAAGAACATCGAGTCATCTACTCCTTCATGCCGTAACCTCAGGACTTCTGTCCACAGGCTGTGAGGTTTTTGTTGCAAAAATGGTGACAACTCCAACCCTAGCATACGCTGCAAGAAACTTCGATTGCGGTGTGATGGTTACAGCCTCGCATAATCCTCCAGAATATAATGGCCTAAAGTTCATCAACCCTGACGGCAGCGGTTTCAATGTGGAGCAAATGCGAAAGATAGAGGAACTGCTCGCCGAAAAGAAAGTTTCTAGGGTAAAATGGGAACACATAAAAAACACGACCCCATACCAAAATGCTACTGAGGAGCATATCGAGAGGATTCTGGGCAGCTTTAATAAAATGGATTTAAAAGTCGTGGTGGACTGCGGCTGTGGTGCCGCATCTACGATAACTCCTTATCTTTTCAGGAGACTGGGTTGCGAGGTGTTAACCCTGAACTGCCAACCTGATGGTTTCTTTCCAGGACGAAAATCTGAGCCGAACCAAGAGAACCTAAAATCGATTATGAAAGCCGTGGTTGATAACGGTGCACACCTGGGCATAGCGCATGATGGTGATGCTGATAGAATGGTGGCTGTGGACGAGAAGGGAAACTTTGTGGGTGGTGACTCACTATTGGCGCTGTTTGCGAAGTATGAGGTGAAAAAAAGTGTGGTGGTACCAGTCAATGCTTCTATGGCAATTGATGACATCGTGGGTAGTGCGGAAGTTATACGGTCTAAGGTAGGAGATGTGTTCGTGTCGGAGATGATAAAAAAACATAACGCAGATTTTGGTGGCGAGCCCTCAGGTACATGGATATTTCCCAATCAAAGCCTTTGTCCTGACGGGATATTTGCAGCCGCGCGGTTGGCTGAGTTTATTTGTAAGGAACCTCTTTCCTCCCAGATTTCTGCCCTTCCAAAATATCCAAGGGAAAAAGGCACGATAACATGCCCGAACAACAGAAAATCTGAGGCTTTAGCTCTGGTAAAAATACGATTGCAGGAACTAGACCACATAAAAGTTAGTACCGATGATGGAATCAGGATCCAATTCGATCGTGCCTGGGTTTTGGTTCGTGCCTCGGGAACAGAACCAAAAATACGAATCACAACCGAAGCTAAGGACAAAGAGGAGGTAAAAGGTTTGTACGAAAAGGTTTATGAGATCGTAAAGGAGTGTGTTGCCCAATGAAGGCCCTAATATTGGCTGCCGGTGAAGGAACGAGAATGAGGCCATTGACAGCCAACATTCCGAAGCCTTTGCTACCTGTTGCTGGCAAACCGTTTCTGAGGCACATAATCGAAACCCTTGAAGGCCTAGAGATCAGAGATATCCACCTCTTGATAGGCTGGAAGAATTTGAAGATCAAGGAATATTTTGGGGATGGAGGGAGGTTCAATGTGAGCATTTCCTATCTATATCAGGAGGAGAGACTGGGCACGGCACATGCGGTGGGTATTGCCAAGTCGGTTATGGACTCGCCCTTCATTTGCCTCAACGGAGATATAGTGGTTGCAAAGGCGTACATCAAAGGCCTTATGGATTTCTATAAGTCTCATGAAGGAAATATAATAAGCCTGGCAAGAGTTGATAAACCAGAACGTTTCGGTGTTGTGAACCTTGAAGGTGATCGCGTAAAGGAGATTACGGAAAAACCAAAGTTACCGAAAAGCGATCTGATAAACGCAGGCATATACTTATTCACGCCCGATGTCTTCAAGGCCATAGAGGAAACACCAAAGTCCTCAAGGGGGGAATACGAGATCACAGAATCCATAAAAATACTGATGAGGGGCAATGATATCTATGGATATGTATTGGACGAACCGTGGGTAGAGATCGGAAGGCCATGGGATCTGCTGCGTGCAAATGAAGTTCTTATGAAGGACCTTGAGGTCAATTTGGAGGGTGATCTCCATAGTAGCGCGGAAGTTAACGGCCCTGTTAGTATAGGTAAAGGAACTGTGGTAAGAGCCGGTTCTTATATCACTGGCCCTGTAATCATAGGAGAGAACTGCACCATTGGTCCCAACTGCGTGATAAGACCAAGCACTGTAATTGGCGATGGATGTAAAATAGGGAATGCCGTAGAAGTTAAGAACAGCGTGATAATGAATTCTTCAAATGTGCCTCATAATAATTACGTGGGCGACAGCATAATAGGACAGAGATGCAATCTAGGTGCAGGGACGAAGGTCGCAAACCTTAGACTTGACGGAAAGAACATCAATATGGTTCTCGGAGGTAGGCCAGTGGATACAGGTCTTAGAAAGCTCGGCGTCATAATGGGTGATGAGGTCAAGACAGGGATAAACAGCTCCTTAGATTCAGGCACGATAATCGGTGAGAACTCTTACATCGGCCCGAATGCCCTGGCGAGAGGTAATATAGCTCCAAGAAGCAGAATCCATTAAGTCTTTAGTGATAGGTATGAAAATCGCTCAAGTTGCACCGTATTTTTATCCTCATATTGGGGGCGTTGAATCCCATGTTCTGACCCTGTCTGAGAGGTTGGTGAAAAACGGGAATGAGGTGACGGTTTATACATCGAACTACGACGATTTGAAGGAAAATGAAATCTTTCATGGTATTAAGATCGTTAGGTTAAAACAATTAACAAGGATATTCTCGACACCTATCACCCCTGGCATAAAAAAAGCCGTTGCAAAGGGAGATCATGATGTCGTTCATGCTCATACTCCCCCCCCTCTAAGTGCTTACTATACCGCAAAAGCCTGCAAGAAATCGAAAATTCCTTTTATAATCACATTTCATTGCGATCTTGAGCTACCGAGAATCATAGGGAAGATAACCACGGCTTTTTACCAAAGAATTTTTGGTAGGTACACCTTCAAGCGTGCGGATAGGATAATAGTGCACACCAAAACCTACGGTGCAACCTCTAGAACGATTTGGAATTTCGATGTTTCCGTCATTCCGAGCGCGGTGAACCCAGAACGTTTTGGAGATGAAATTGAATGCCAGGAAATAAAAAAGAGACATGGATTGGAAGGAAAGAAAGTCGTGTTATTTGTGGGTAGGCTGGTATACCATAAAGGCCTGGACTATCTGATCGATTCTGCCAAGCTCATGCCTAAAAATGTGTGCTATCTCATAGTAGGCAGTGGAGATTATATGGACAAATTGAAAAGAAGGGTGAAGTATAGATGTGTAGAAGATAGGGTGATTTTTACGGGAACCGTGCCTTTTGATGACATACCCAAATACTTTGCTGCCTGTGATGTTTTTGTTCTGCCTTCTATATCCCGTCTTGAGGCTTTTGGCCAGGTTGTACTGGAGGCAATGGCGTCTTCGAAACCTGTGATAGTCTCCAACATACCAGGTGTGATGGAATTGGTCAACGATGGCGAGGAAGGTTTACATGCTGAGCCTATGAATGCAGGGGATATAGCAGAAAAAATCAATTTGCTGCTTTCCGACCCCGACCTAAGAAAAAAAATGGGAGAAAACGGAAGGAAGATGGTGGAGAAAGAATTCACCTGGGAAAAGGTCGCTAAGCAGATGGAAGCGGTCTATGAAGAGATAATATAAGATGGTCTAATCCACGACCTTAAGGTCTATAAGGTTCCCGTAAACATCGTAGGCCTGCCAACTGTCGATATTGTAAGGCATCCCGACGATGATATGGGTGTTGCCGAACTTTGAAAAAAAGTGGAGATCGGCACCAGAGGGTCTGAAATCCCTTGACGGGTGACTGTGAACTATGCCCACCACACTTAAGGTGATGTCTGGGGGCTGCATATGGGTATGAATTATCGCCATACGGTTTCCTGATAGAGTGCCTGGCAAAAGGTTTATCTCCTCGATAATGCCCTTCTTTGCTATCAACGTGGCTATGAACTCCTTAGGATAGCTTTCTTTGGACACCTCCAAGATCAGATTCAGGGCCTCCCTATTTATGCCCCAAACCTTTCTCTTTTTTTCTGTATCGGATGATATTCCTTTTTTGTCTCGTTTGAAAAACCTCATTCTTTACCCTCAAATTGACCGTTTTTGAGAAATATGAAACTTACAAAATCAACTTCTCTGAAACCCTCTTGTAGAAATCCCTCGAAAAGCGGACCAGCTCTGCGGGTTTTTCAGAGGATGTGAACATCATGGTGGTCTGGCTCGCAACCTGGGTTTCGTACTGTCCATCGAGCACCAGAATGCACGGCCGCTCAGGTTCGATAAGCTTTATGATGATCTCGCTATTTATAGGAACCACGTAAGGCCTGGCTGAGAGTTTGAAAGGCGCAATAGGTACGATGACGAAAGCGTTTACGCGAGGGTCCACCAAAGGACTGCCAACACTCATAGCATAGCAGGTGGAACCAGTTGGCGTGGCAATGATAATACCATCAGCCCTAATATCTGCAACAAAATTATCATCCACCAGAATTTTAAAATGCCGCATCTTGGCCACATGGGCGGTATGAATGACAGCTTCGTTTATGCAGTCGAAAAGCCTCTCACCGTTCAATACGGTTTTCAGTCTTGCCCTTTTGTCTACTATATATTCTCCTTTCAATATCTTTTTTAGGCTCTCGAGTGCGTTCTCTGGGCTCGCTTCTGTGAGAAATCCAAGCACACCTGCGTTGATGCAAAATAGTTTGGCATTCGTGCGCTGCAATGCCCACAAGACCGTGCCGTCTCCGCCAATGGTGATGAGGATATCTGGTTTCATTTCTGTGAGAGACTGCCCCTTTACCCCGAGTTTTGATGCCAAACGCTCCTCTATTGTTACCTCGGCTTTGTCTTTTAAGAAATCTATTACATCCTTCGCTAACCCTGTGGCTTTTTCTATGTCTGGATTCGACATCACACCAAATTTCATCCATCATCCTCCAAATCGTATTTCAAGCCAGGGAATCTGCAACATTCACCTTTCTGAGGAGCTCTAAGGCGCTTCTATCACCTACAGCAATTACGTTCGTTCTCGCCACTATATCGAAGCTCATATCCAATATATCATAGGTATCATTAAAAACTTCCCCTCCTGCTTCCCTTAGTATCAAAGTGCTTGCAGCAATATCCGTGACCCGCATGCTGTAATTACTTGGTGAGTAATTTAGGTAGTAAATGTCAAAAGCGCCGCTTGCTACCAAACACATTTCTAAAGATGCGCAGCCCAAGGCCCTACCCCTCCTCGGTATCTTCGCTATACCGTAGCTCTGAGGTGTTGCCCGCTCCCCTATGTATAAAGCGAACATCGAATCTTTCGTTTGAAAACGCCTGGTCTTTATGCTTTTATCGTTCAAAAAGGCACCTTCGCCTTTTTCTGCCCAGTATGTTTCACCAGTTACGAGGTTCCTTACAAGACCAAATTCTACATCAGAGAGTCGTGATTTACCGATGGCTAGAGATAACGTATAAAAGGGGATACCTCTGATAGCATTATGGGTGCCGTCAATCGGGTCTATTACAAGGGTTTTTTCTGCGCTGTTATCTATGAATCCCGCCTCCTCGCTTAGAATGTTCATATTCACCCCTTTCTCCCCGAGAACCTTAAAGACCACCTGTTCTGCTGCGTCATCGATTAGCTTGGTTGACGTGCCGTCCGCCCCAATGCCCAAATCCTCGCCTAGGTTAACCTTCCTGACCATGCCTTTAATTGTTCTCTCGACATTATCGGCTATTGTGTGGAGTAGAGTTTTCATTTTTCTCACTTCGAAAAGAGAATGGTGTCGATTGATTTTATAGTTGCGGTTTGAAATCCACAAAATAATAATATTCTAGAAATTTACGCAAATCTTCTACTTCTTTTCCTGACTCTCTATTTTCTCTTTCTTACTTTTACCTTTATACTTACTTTTGTCTTTGATTCGATAGTACTTCAAGGGGTGCGTCATCCATTCTTTTTTACAAAGATTATCCTCTTGAAAGCAAATGCCGTAGCTTTTCATTGTACTGCATTCGGGCGGGATGTACTCTGTGCCCGAAATCTTGCCAGTGATGTGCTCTATCTGGTATCTGGTTTTGCTCTCGTCGAAGTCTGGGGACGAACCGAATAGATGCACGATCTCATCTGCCGACATGCCGATTGAATGCAAAAATGCGGTTAAGGCGAACCTCCCGCTGTGAGGCAGGTTCTCACCGGATTGAGCTTTTGCAAGGAGCGTTCTAATACAAGGTGCCAATTTTGTGACCCTGATTTTTCCGAAGTCCTCTGCCTTGAAGGTGCTCTTTCTTTCCTCCAAAACCCTCTTGATCTCTTCTATGGGACCGCTTAAATCCTTCAGGATCTCGTCGTTTACCTCACCTGGTAATTCTCCTTCGATGCGCATTTGAAGTGCCTGTTGAACCACCCTTGCCAGGTGATTCTTATCAAGGATGACATAGCCGTTTTGCATATCCTGATTTGCAATTTTCCATTGCTTACTGCGCATCTGGGATGTGTTTCTCAGAAAGTGTATAAAGTCTATTTTGCACACGCCATCTTCCAGTTTTACATCCAAATCGAATTCCTTGGCAACCTCCACTACAAAACCAAAATCCTCCTTTTCTAGCCTTGCATCGGCTACTTCTGCCTCTGCAAGTGCGTAGCGTTTGGTCAGGTATGGATCATTTACACATGAAACCAGGATTCTTGCTGTCACGTAAGAGAGAAGTTCAGCCAAGGTGTCAGCATCGGTTATTAGGCTGTGGTCTTTAATTTTCCCCTCGCTCAAGGCTTCAAGCACCCTCTCTTTTCCCAAGGCCCTTGTGCGTTCATATGCCATATCATGAAGTAGCTCATCCAAACTGGGGCCATTCTCCTTTAGATATGTTGCGGACTCCCTTAGAAACGGATAATTCGCCAATCGTAGTAATTTCATGCATTCGAGTTATGAACATCTGCGATATAAAATGTTTCGATTCGGTTTTCACGGTGCCCTGTTTTGTAAGCATTTTCTATGAAGATTCTGGTGTCTCTTCCCCCCCCGTGGGCTTGGAAGAAAATGTGAGTATCGATGCAAAGGCCCCTATTCCGAGGATAATATAGTTCATTGCCAGATACGTTATGGCCACAACACTTCCCACATTAGTTGAGATTCCAAAAAGATTTTCCAGCAAAAATGTGAAAGTCACCTCCTTCGGGCCCACGGGCAAAAACAGAAAAGTTCTCACTACCCAGGACATGGCGTTTATGACAAGGATATATAATAAAAATGGCGGAGATACTATTCCAAAAGCCAAAAGGAGTGTATATGTTACAACCGCCTCGAGCAACCAACTCACCACGGTGAGTACGATATTGATACTGAGTAGCGCCTTCTCTTTGTGGTACTTGATTATGGCACCCTTGAATTTGGACAGGGAAACAGAAATTTTAAGGGACAGTTTTGTGAGGAACCTCCCTCTTTTTTCGAATAGTCTCTCGATGAGAACGGCTAGGCTGTCGAAAAATTGAGGTTTGAAGAGTAAAAAGTAAGCAATAGCAAGAATGATGATTAGGATGAGCAAAAAAAATAGATTCTCATAACCGGGGATGAACAGGATGATGCACACACCTGCCATGGCCACAATGAATGTTATATCCGATATCCTTTCAACAACCACAGCGGCCATTGTTACCCTCGCTTTGATGCCCAGCTTAGTTTTTGCAATGGCAGCTCGCAAGACCTCACCTGTCCCTATGGGAGCAAAAAGGTTCATGGCTTGGCCGATGATATATATCCTTGAAGAGTTCAAAAAATTCGCTTCCCTGAGCAATAACCACCATCTTGTCACTTTCAAAGCTATTACGAATATCATCAGTAAAATTGAGAGTGAGATGAAGTATGGATCGGCTTTCAACATCACATCTATGACATTCTCGGCCCCTATGTAAAAGAGCATAATACCCATTATAAGGATACCGATAGAGAACATAATGGCATTGATAACAAGATTTCTCGCCCTTTTCTTCTCCATAAAATCACGATATAAAGACTTCTTAGTCCTCTAAGGTGGATTCAAATCCCTTATTATATGGTCTAAGCAATCATCCTACAAATATAACAGATCTGTTCGTTCTTTATAGCGGGGTAAAAGGCTGTCACAAATAAATTTCTCTCATATAGCTCTAAAGCCTCACCTCCCCAATTGTTATATACTAATCTTATTTAAATAAATCGTTTAATGGGTTTAATGGGGAAAAAGAGATTTCAATTTTCAAGAGGCTATATTTTACAGAATCAAAGCCCTTATATATATCGGAAATATTCGTTGCCATGCCTAAAAGGACGAGATGAGGTTCCAAGAATGATAAGGAGAATTGAAGCAAAGAATGAAGAAGTGACCTCGAATATAGATATCGAACCCGCGGGTGAGGGGACAAGCTCCGTAAGCTCCGATAAAAATGATACACAATCGAAATTCTTTGATAGCAGCGATTGGAACAGATTTTGGAAAGCCGAGGTAGGAGGGGGTTTAGGTATTCAAAAAATCGTGAGTAAATTTAGGAAACATTTTGATAATGAGTACGTTAAACAGCTCACTACCCTTAAACCATCGGTCGATGGTAGGATTTTAGAGGTGGGATGTGGTACAGCACATTGTGCGCACAAGCTCGGTGAGCTGGGGTATAGCTCCTTCGCACTCGATTATTCTCCACAGGCCAAGAATTTTTGGGACCCAAAAGTTGCGAATTTTATTATTGCAGATGGTTTTCACTTACCCATCAGGTCGAATTCATTTGATTTGGTCTGGAATGCAGGGGTATTAGAACATTTCTCGGACCCCCATCCCATGTTAAAGGAGATGATCAGGGTTTGTAAACCTGGCGGCATGATATGTGTCATCGTCCCTTACATATTCGACATATTGGCCCATCTTCGAATATACGGCGAGGAAAAAATCTTCACAAAAAAGACATTGAGGGACCTGTTACGGGAGCTTGACGAGGTGGGAATTAAAGTCCTCTACACCTGTGGTGGGATGCTAATAAGTGGCTGGGGGCGTAAGAGAACATAAAATGGTGGAGTTTAAGCACGAAAAAACCAAAGATGTGAATCCAGTTTTTCTCTTTTATATTGATATGATAAAGAGCCCTTTCTCACAGATTTTTGAACTTCAATCTAAGCACGGATAGGCAGTACCTGACACCCCATTTCAGAAGTTTATATCTGTCAGGAGATGTTTTAGTAGTTCCTGCAACTCTATCCTTATAAACGAAGCCCACCTCCTTGATCTTGAAGCCCTTCTTTCTTGCAGTATATAATAATCCGATACCGTAATTTCCATGGGTACCCCATTCGTCCAGTATCTCGATTTCCTTGAAAACTTCCCGTCGAGCGGCAAAGAAACTGCTTGTGTAATCCTTTATGCCGAAGCCCAATAACAGCTTTGCGAACAAATTGGTCATCTTGCTTAGAAAGACCCTCTTCTTCGGGGCTTCCATACCCCCGCCCTCCACATACCTTGAGCCTCTCGCTATATGAAAATCAGAAGTTGCAGCGATTAGGTCTGGAACAGTCTTTGGTGGATGAGAAAAATCGGTATCCATGACCACGACGACATCTCCGCTCGAGGCCTCGATTCCCTTTTTTATAGCCGATGCCAATCCTTTCTCATTCATCCTTCGGATCAACTTCACCCTGGGATCACTTATCTCCTCTACGATTTTCCAGGTACCATCCGGTGAGTTGTCGTCTACCACGATAACCTCGCATTCTTCCTTTACCTGTTCTAGCACTATTTGAATCAAGGCCGCGATATTCTCTTTTTCATTGTATGTTGGCAATACGATGGATACCTTCATGGGTTATGCGCTCCATTTCAGATTACTGACCTCTACCACGTCTCATTCAAAGCTGTTATCCTATATACATCACTCCAATCGTACTCGTAGGCCAACTCGAATGTGTACATATTAATGAATCTTTCTACATTCTCCCTATGTAATTTCAACCTGGCTTCATAGCTCTGTTCGTGTCTTCCGCTTCCTACATCAACATAGGAGTCGAGCGTCCAAAACTCGCCTAAATAAATCGCCTTGCTGCCATTTAACTACTCGTTTATATAATTTGAGGTTTTTTATTCCGCAATTACCTATAATTATTATATGGACTCTATATCCGATTAATAGCTAAAAAAAACGCCAGTGGATTCGTCGACGATTATTATCGCACTGTCGTCTTGCACATTGTTTACAACAAAATGCACGAACTTCTCCCTCTCATCACGGTTAAAATGTGCATTGGCGTATACAATGGTATTGTTTATGAACATAACGGCAATCAATATTGACACTGCTTGTGGAATGGCCTTGACTGCCTTATCCGGCAACCTGCGTTTCAAAATTATTAAACTCACTCCTTCCTTTGATATGATATCCAATCCAATGCATACGGATAGCCATATTGGCACAAGTAGGTAGGCCCAGGAGTTCCTGTCGTCGGGAGCAAAAAAGAAGAAGTGTGCAAACCAAATTACCATCAATAGGTAGAAGGAACTCACAACTTTGTTTTTTCTTGCATTTATCATGATATAGGCTATTATCAATATCATGATGGCACCTATTCCGATTATAGCGGCTTTATACAATGGATCCTCTGAGATGAACATGAAAAACGCGGTGAAGACCCCCCCTGCCAAACCCCGAAATTGCACGGTCAAAGAAAAACTCCCCGGGTCTGATAGTGCAAAGTACTGTGCACCTGCCTCGCCCCCATGGTATCCAAAGAACATACCAATAAACTCTCCCACGTTGCCAACTTCAAGGACCAATGCAACCACACCGAATACAATCCCACTAACCAGTGCGGTACCGATCAAATACCAAATGAAACTAGGGCTTTTGAAGAATTTGAGGCCATGATATCTCCATCCCAATATCAAGGAGAATAAAAACAATAGCACAAAGGAGAAATGTGCCACTATGACCAGTCCCATGAAAATCCCGGTGATCAATCCTTTCTGCCAGGTTTTTAGGTTCTCGAACCATTTGAAGGGTTTGATCTCCCCCAGAAAGGTAAATAACAAAGGTATGTACAGGATTAAGAGAACAAATCCAAGGATCCTGTCCTCGGCCATCTCACTATTCTCCCAGAATGTGAAGGAAAATGCCAATGCCAGGGAGCAGATGAGCGAAAATTTCCTGTTTTGAACGAACTTAAGACATACCAAGTAAAAAATCGACACCGCAAATGCGCCTAGAATTGCATCCAGTATAGCATAACCCAGCAGATAGTTCGAGCCAATCAGAGGTAACATCGGGTATGTAAACAAGATGGCCAGAGGCATCGTCAACGGATGCGCTGGACGTAATAGATCGTAACCACTGATCTCCCCTTCTTCGAACCAGCCCTTCAGTATGAGACCATATCCCATAGAATCTGCGCTAAAATAAAAATCCCAGATTATCAGATTCAGATAGAAAACTGATAATAAAATGAAAAGTATAAAAGCCTGAACACGCAAGTCTCTCAAGAGTTCCATGAGTTTTGGGTATCTGCTCTTTAGTGTTGCCAATGCACCCCCTGAAAATCCCGATTTTTTGGGGATGGTATCGGCAGGCCTTTCGGTTTCGTTTTCCACATTTTCTTTTGAATTCATGATCTCAGTTCCCTATCATATTTATAATGCCCTTCCTGGGTGTTTTTATGGTATCGAAGATACTCACTCTAACCCTCTCCAAGCAATCTCACCAATAATGCCTTTTGCGCATGTAGACGATTTTCGGCCTGGTCGAACACTATGGAATGAATGCCATCTATTACATCATCTGTGATCTCTTCCCCGCGATGTGCAGGAAGGCAGTGCATGACAACACAATCGGCCTTTGCATGTTTTACCAACTCCGAATTGACCTGATAAGGGGCAAATGCTTTTTCTCGGCTCTCCTTCTCCTTTTCATCTCCCATGGAAACCCAAACATCAGTGTATATGATGTCGGCATTTCTGACCGCCTCGGCAGGGTTAGAGACCAGATGTTGATGAGCACCTTTTTCTTGTGCTATCTGAGAAGCTTTTTCAAAGATCTTATCGTCGGGCAGATAGCCTCCAGGACAACCGACGTTCATATTCATACCCAGCAACGCACAGCCGAGGAGCAGAGAATTGCAAACGTTGTTGCCATCTCCCACATAGGCGAGCATCAATCCTTTGAATGCACCCTTATGCTCCTTTATAGTGAGCAGATCCGCGATAATCTGGCACGGATGCTCCAGGTCGGTTAGGCCGTTGATTACCGGGATTGAGGCGTTCCTTGCCAGCTCCACTAAGACATCATGTTTGAATGCCCTGTACATTATTGCATCAACGTATCTACTGAGGACTTTGGCTGTATCTGCTATCGTTTCTCCTCTTCCGATCTGTAAATCTCTCGGGCTTAGATAGAGTGCATGTCCCCCGAGTTGGGTCATAGCCACCTCGAAGCTCACCCTCGTGCGGGTGCTCGGCTTTTCAAATATCATCGCCAAGCTCTTGTTTTTTAGAGAATGGGAATCCTCTCCTTTATTCCACCGCAATTTCAAATCCGAGGCCATATTAAGAATATCTTCAATATCATCCTTGAAATCCAATACAGAAATTAAATCCCGTTTCATCTATAGCACCGCAGCCTAAATGTCCATTGATATGTAAAACTTTTTGTTTAGGCATGCATATTAATATGTGAAATTTCAAATGGAGTCGGGACCGAGTGCTGAGGCTTAAGATATAATTGTTGTCCTAGCATAACTCGAACATAGGTTCCGGGCCTCGAATATTAACAAAATAAATTAGAGAGGGCCGGGACCGAGCCCTCAGGTTTAAGACGATATCAATGTTGAAGCATAACCTGAGGGGAAGGGAATTTAGCGACGTCATTATAATTTAAATATAATTGGGGCCGGGACCGAGATGTTCGAGCTTAAGAACGAATCGATGTTAAATTATAACTCGAACATAGGGACCGACCCTCAGATATTAACTAATAAAATATAAGAGGGCCGGGACCGAGATTTGAACTCGGGTCGAGGGATGTCTGCAACACTTTTTATCCTGATTTTATTCAAAGGTAAAGGAAAGGGTCGCCACAGTCCCATAGGATACCAAGCTACCCCACCCCGGCCATATCAAACAAATATGCCTAGGGAATATATAAGTGTTGTTCTTAGAAAAGACTCTCTCAGGCCACACTTTATTTTTTCCTGACCTTATTAAATACCGAAGGGAGATGCACCATGTAGGTGCCGTCCTTCGAAACGACTATCGGGCTGTTCTCTAAAAGCCTCTCCACATCAATATCGTAAACTCCTTCCTCGTCTATCGTGATGACCGCTACTCTATCATCCTTCTTCGGTTCCTCTGCCTCGGAAGCGGTTGGCTCCACCTTCACCGCGGATTTTTTGAGCTCTTTTTGAATACCACCTTTAATTGTGAACCTGAACTTCTTTGATCTTCCCTCCTTAGGGAATTTGAGATCTTCGATGCTCTTCATAATCCGTTTTTCGATATCTAGTCGACCTTGAACGTCGACTTCCTTTGGCTCGGCTTCACTTGTCACACCGAGAGGCATCCACTCGTCCTTCTCCAAGGATTTTTCATCGATTTTAATCGGTACCGCATCGCTGCTTGTCAGCATCTCCCGGATGAGATGTTTTATGTCCTTATTGGCCTTCTCCTTAAGTATGTTTCTTTCATCGTCCGACATTGGTTTATCCGTATAGAAAAATCTTGTACCACCGCACCCCGGACATCCTCTTAATATCTGTGGGGAGCCATCTGCAAAAACCGAGCCGCATTTCAGGCATTGGTGTGGCATTAATCCCCCTCTGAGTTTTCCTTTTCTTCTCGTTTTGAGTCAGAAGTATCCACGTTTGATTCTTTGGCCCCTTCCTGGTTTTGCCCTTCACTTTCCCCTGTGCCCCGATTTGGAGTTTTCAACCGCTCTGGAGGTGGGGGGAGGCTTTCCCCTTGCCCCCGACTTTCCTCTCCTACTATGCTTTCTCGCGTTAAAATCATGGCTTGGATCATATTGCCGTCCTTGTGTACGGTTTTTAGGCGGTCTGCAGGTCCTATGACGCTCATCCTTGGGGGCTGTTTCCTTCTAAGCAGTTTACTGAGCCAATTCCCCTTCTTGACATCCTCTTGTGAGTAGCTCTGCATCTCGATACCTATGAACGTTTTGTAGTCTATGTTGGCCATGGTTGTTTTGATCAACTCTGCTTCCTCCATAGCGGTTAAACCACGCTCTAAAACCAACACATTGCCCCGCTTCACCTCATTCAAAATGAACCGTATCTTCTCCCCGCTGCCCATTTGGGCGAGCCTCTCCATGGATATGAGATTGATACTGATGCCTGCCCTTTGCGCCATATATTCACCTGAAATGCTTGACCATTTTCCTGTACAATTTCTCGATATTGTGGCCATTCAGAGCGCTTATTGGGACCACGGGATGTTGGGGGAACGCGTTCTTTATCGTGGCCGGGGATGAACCTTTGCGGTCTATCTTATTAGCGGCTATCAATACCGGCAATTTTCTTGCCTCGAGATTGCCAAGGATCGTAATGTTTATCTGATTGAATGGATCCAAACCTGAATCCATCACCAGAAGCACACCATCCACATCGTCCAGCCATTTGATGGCCTCTATCACGCCTTCAGTGGCTTCCTTTGCCCTTCTTCTTCCTTCCTCCTCGGTCATTCCATAGTTCTCAACAAAATCATGAAAATCTATCTTGGTTGCGATGCCTGGGGTGTCCACTATATCCAAAGTCAATGAGGAGCCGTCACTATTGATAACGATATCAGAACTCACTCTTGCCCGCCTTGTTTCATGTGGTATCTCCGATACCGCCCCCATGACCTCCCCTGTCCAGTCCCTGACAATCCTATTGGCAAGTGTGGTCTTACCTGCGTTTGGTGGGCCGTAGATGCCTACCCTGAGATGGCTCTTACCAAAGACCTTCTTTAGCCATTTTCCAAACGATAGCTTCTTGATTCTCTCGATAAAACCCACGCCATTTACCTCCGAAGCATCCCATTGAGTTATATTATTGGGAATAGCATTGTTCCTATAAAAATCCTTTTCTTAATTTGGGGGTAAATTCTTTGTACTAAGCATAATGATAAATACAAAAACCGCAATTCATTGTAAACGAACCCATCCATATCAAATGGTGAACGAAATGTCACAACCCTCAAGCAATTTCGTGATAACTGCAAGAGCGCCGTGCGGCCTTGTTTGCAGCAGATGCGATTCCTTTATTGCAAAAATCTGCTCTGGCTGCTACTCGGAGAACTCAAAGGCAAGGAAGAAATGTGCCGTGCTGGATGGAGAACCCTTCGAGGAGGCAAAAAACCTTATCCGATGCATGATAGACAAAGGAGTTGAACAGTGCCTGGATTGCGAATTGTCGGAAACCTGCGAGGTTTACGAGACCATGTTGATAAGATGTCCTTTCAAACGACCTGTTCACGACCTTAAACCCGGGTTCAGCTATCTGGTTAAAGAGAAAAAGCCTGAGCTTGGCTTTGAGGTCTTCAGAGAAATGGTGAGGCATGGGATAGAGGGGTTGTGTCTATCAAGAACGCATCCGAAATATTTGCAAAAAAAACTGGGTAGGGGTGATATTGAATTATTCTGGCTGACGAGTGTCGCAGGCAAGAACAATATCGATCCCACGAATATCGGAATATTAAGCGATATTATAATTCAGTTCATCGAAAAACATGATGATACAGTTATAATCCTCGATGGCCTCGAGTTTGTGGTAACGCACAACGATTTTTCAAATGCATTGAGGATGGTGAACCACATCTCTGAGCAGGTGATGCAACACAATGCCAGGCTCATAGTTACCTTAGATGAGAGAACTTTGGATAAGAAGGAGGTGGCTTTGTTGGAGAGGAGTATGGAGGTTGTGAAGGGGTAGGGTGGACATCTTTTGGTTTACAAAGCTCTTTACCTCAAGATTTAAATAGTATACAAAAGGGCTTACCTCTTTTTATATATATAATCAGGGTCATAGTGTTAGGTGCGCGGAATAAAAACCAATGAGCTAATAATAAAAATGAATTAGGAGGATTGAAAATGATGAAAAAGACCATCTCCATTGGACTTGTGAGTTTGTTTGCTATTGGTGGGTTTTTAGGACTATTCTCACTAACAACTGAGGTAAATGCAAGTGGACCAACCTATGTAAGTGGTTCTATAACAATCGATACATCCTGGAATTCGATTGATAGCCCTTTTATTGTAATCGGTGATTTGACAGTAGAGTCTGGTGCTACTCTAACGATAGAACCGGGTGTAGTAGTAAAATTCGATGGACTCAATTCGATAATCGTTGATGGCAAATTAATTGTCAATGGTAATTTCCAAAATAAGATTAAGTTCACATCAAATCAATCTTCACCTGCAAAAGGGGACTGGTATACGATTCGACTGAGAACTAAAGATAATCTGATAAATCACGCGGAAATCGAATACGCTACATATGGAATATTCATGACTTTCTTTAGTGCAAATAATACAATATCGAACGTAACAACAAAATTTTGCAAAGTGGATGGTATTTATATCACAAACAGCGATCATAACCAAATATCCTACAGTACAGCTTCATTCAATGACAGATATGGAATCACGATTTACCAGTCCAATGGAACGAAAATTAACAACTGCATTATCCAAAATAATAAATATTTTGGAATCAACCTCAATGCATCAACTTATTCGGAAATTCAAAATAGTAATATTTCATATAATGATGGTAAAGGCATTCGATTATATAGTAACGCGCACCATACCACAATCGTGAATACCTCATTTTTTAATAATAACAACATAGGAATAGACCTAAGTGGAACTTCAAATAATATTTTCAAAAACACAAAGGTAATTGCAAATAATGGTATAGGAATTGATTTTGGTGGGAAATCCACAAATCAGAGGATTGAAAACAGTATAATTATGAATAACAATGGAACTGGTATTGATTTAAAAGGGAGTTCTTACATCGATATCATAGATTCTAATGTTTCAAATAATTGGGGGAAAGGTGGAATATATAGTGGATCTGTAGTGGATAATGTCACCATCATAAACACAGATATTTGGAATAATAGGGCAGGTAACGGAATAGATTTACATGGAGCTACATTCGTAAATATAACTAATTCAAATATTAACGGAAATAATGGTAGTGGAATACATTTTGGCATTGGAATATCTAATAATAATACAATTAATAATTGTGAAATTATTGGAAATTTTGAAGATGGAATTCATTTTAATGCACGTCCTGATGTTTATAGTGATAGTTTCGCAAATGGAAACAATATTTTTAACTCGGTTATACACAGTAATGGAAAAAACGGAATTCATTTTCAGATAGATGGTAGAAATATACGGTTTCCTGGTCAACAGATCACAACAGCTAATTATAATAGTATTTCTACCAATTTCATTTATAATAATGGAGAAAACGGTATCTACTTCTTTATGGAAGGAAGTCCCCTTGTCAATTATAATCTTATATATGACAACCTCATTTATTCAAATAATCAAAGTGGCGTATTTTTTAACTTTGATTCTGCTCTCAAATCAGGGGCCAGGTTAAGTTATAATTCCATATATAATAATAATATCTATTTAAATAAACAACATGGGATTTATTATCAAAATGAAAACGGCGTTGTTTATAAAAATAATATATTCAGAAATATAATCCAATCAAATAGGGGAAATGGTATCTTTTTTAATTCTGGTGATTATGGAGGATCTGTTGGTTCAATAACTAAAAATGCAATTTATGATAATCATATTAGCACTAATAATCAAAATGGAATTAGTTTCTATATTTACGAACCACGTCCGGTAACAAACATACTTCATAATTTAATATCCAATAACTCGATCACATCAAATAATCTGTCGGGTATTAAACTTCATATAACCGACTACTGGAACAAGGATAGGGTAGAAATAAAAAATATTACAATCACGGGAAATTACATCTCATACAATCACAATGACGGGATTTACATTATTTCTTTTAGTAATGTCTCCGTTCGATACAATGACATTTCTAATAACATATGGTCAGGTATCAACCTAATATCCTCCTCTAACAATACGTTTGAGAATAATCATATTAATTCCAGTGATAAAAATGGGATATTATTCACAAATAGCTCACAATATAATACAATTTACCACAATGAATTCTCAAACAATACCGAAACTGGCCTGTACATCTTAAGTTCATCAGGAAGTACTATCCATCATAACAACTTTAAAAACAATGCACAAAACGCCTATGATTCAACAATCTTCCTTAATGACTGGGATGACGGTTTAGAGGGGAACAGCTGGTCTGATTACACTGGTATGGATGATAATAACGATGGATTCGGAGAGGACCCCTATCTTATCCCAGGAGGTGGGAGTCGTGATTGGCATCCATATATGTATTTTTTGGATATTTCGGCACCCCAGATAATTTTCACCTCGCCAGGGGATGCCAGTAATAACATCCCTATTAATTCTACGATTTCAATCACTTTCACTAAAGAGATGAACACATCATCTGTGGAAAGTGCTTTGTCCTTATCAAGTAATATAAAACCCCAGGGATTTAATTGGGACGAAAAAAATAAAACTGTATTATTCTCAACATCATCGGTTCTTGAACCCGGAACGACCTATACAGTAACGATTACGATTGATGCAAAAGATGCCTTAGGAAATTCAATAAAGGAGACCTATATATTTTCATTTACTTCGATAAAAGACGATGATAATGACGGCTATCCGAATTCTGAAGATGATTTTCCGGAAGATCCGAACGAATGGCTTGATACCGATAATGATACCATAGGCAATAATGCAGATACTGATGATGACAATGATGGAATTGATGACAAAATCGACTCGCATCCCACTGATCCCAATAAATGGACAGGCCAGTTCAATATTTCAATAGCTCATATTACTCTCTCAAAATATACCATTTTAGAAGGAGAAGAGGTTACCGTTTACGCAGTCATTGAAAATAGCGGAAATAATGATTGTGAGGCATTTGTTAGATTTTATGATGGCGATCCTGAAAGTGGAGGGACATTAATCACCCTTGGACAAGAAATCGTGATTGTATCGAGAAATACTTTCATTATTAGCGTAAAATGGTCACCCACTAGGGGAAATCATACAATTTTTGCGGTTGCAGAGAGTCAAACAACAGGTGAGAAATCTGTTGCCCAATTATCTTTAGAAGTTGGAGAAAATCTTCCCACCGGGCTTGTGCTTTCTACAGGAGATATTAACATTTTTAGGTTTGAGCCTGGCCAGGAACGCACCATCTCGGTTGAAGTAACTTGTTACCTCCAGACCGTAACCAACGTCCATCTCGTCGTCCTGGATGATCAAAACCTCACCATAGATGCAACTATAACCCCACCAAGGACAATGAACGACGGCGAAACAATCAAATTCTACCTGAGAATCAAAGCACCGGAATTGCCAGACGGCGTAGAAAAACTTGAAAAGGACATCGTCATCCAGGTGGTTGGGGATAACGGTGTATTCAGCAACGCTGAGGAACTGGACATAGTGGTAAGCGAAAGCGCAGTCAGTTTCCTCAATCCCATGACAATTGCTGGAGCTGTAGTAACAGGATCCCTGGCCACCTTGGGCGCAGCGGCCGCAGCCAGCAGGCGAAATGAGAATTGGAAATACCTACTGTTATTAACATTTGCCATGCCTCTTTACTCAAGAATCCATGGCAAAAAAACCCTGGATAACTTCGTCAGAGGCCAGGTATATGGCCACATACAATCACAACCTGGTACACATTTTAACGAGATAAGAAAAACACTGAAGCTGGGGAATGGCAACCTTGCCTACCACCTCAGGAAACTGGAAAAAGAAGGATTCATCATATCAAAGAGGGACAAGAGATACAGGCGGTTCTATCCAGTGGGTGTCGAGGTGCCTGAAGAGGATGGAATAAAATTGAGCAAAACTCAAGAAAATATCCTATATTTCATTGAACGGCATCCGCAAGCCAATCAAAAGGAAATAGCAAAGGAACTCAAAGAATCCCAACAAACCATCAGTTATAACATAAATGTCCTGGTTAGGGAGGGGTTTTTAAAGGAAGAGAAGATAAAAGGCACAAAAATATACGAAATTTTTAAAGAGAACACCTAAACCTGCCTACGGCCCATTATTCTCCCATCCGAAAATCAAAGGCAAACAATTAAATCGAAGAACACTATAATGATTTCTGGGATGGAGCTTGAGCGAGTTGGATATACCTGAAGGTATCAAAATCGGAGAGGTCTGGAGAGGAGGAGAGGACACCCTCCAGTATATCATGAACCTCCTGAGCGAAAAATCAATCAACGGATATATCAAGGTGACGTTGGGCCGAGAAGGAGAGGATATAACGTCCTACATGATCCTTAAGGACTCGGAGCCAATGCTCGGCTTGAGGGAGATTGTAACCACTGATAAAAAGTATCCCAAGAGGAGGATCAGAAAAGTATTTGCTGGCGAGAACACATTAAATGATGTACGAGAGGATTCCCACGATGAAAATGCAACAGTTGAGCTGTTCTCAGATGTTGATGTCGAGCCCATCATAAGACAATACGGTAAAGAGGAGGGAGAAGACGAGGAAGGCTCGCAAACGGAGAACGGAATTAGAAATGACGCCAGAAGATTAGGGTTGTTTTGGGGGGGGAAGGAAGAGGTGGAAAACCTTAAGAGGGAGGTTTTCCAGGATAAATTGAAGAGTTGGAAAGAGGAAGGATACGATGTTTCAGAGCTGGAAAATAAACTTACCGGGGATTTGAAAGAGGTTAAAGCTGCATTTGAACATTTTGAAGGGGATATAACAACTCTGGAGGAGCTGGCTACGGAGCTTGGGTTCTTCTCCTTGGCAGGCTTTGAGAACGAGATCGAGAGTATAAAAGCCAAATTGAAAGATCCGGGCCAGATCCAAAATATAAGGGCGGAAATCGAAGCTCTGGAGAAAAGAGCTAGCAAAGGGAAAGAGGATGGCATGAAGAGGATTTGCCTGGTCTGTGGATTTCCTCTAGGTATTGAAATTAAGTGCCCGAGATGCGGTGCTGTCTCAGAAAAAAAAGAGAACTTAACAGAGAAAGAAGAGAGCATAGAACTCATGAGTGGACACTGCTATCTGATAGAGGAAGAAAAACTGAAGAGAAGTCTAAAACTGTTTAAAGAGATGTTAGAAAAGGGATACAAGGGCTTCTTCATAACCAGAACCAATCCAAAGCGTTTGAAGGGTATAAAGAAGTCAGAGAACGTTTCGATAATATGGCTGACAGATAAAGAAAGTGCAACAGAGACCACCATTCCTCCCATCCTTGAGAGGATCATATATGAAATCAGTGATTACTTACGAAAAGAGGAGAAGGGATGTTTAATACTCGACGGCATAGAGTATCTCGTGAGCAACAACAGTTTTGATGCTGTGCTGAGGTTCATCAGGAGAATTATCGATGAGGTATCTGAGAGCAAAAACATCTTAATGATTGCAGTTGGCCCCTATACGTTAAAGGAGCGGGAATTGAAAATTTTGGAAAGGGAGATGGAAAAGATATAGTGTGAATATCCCCGATTTGGGCTAAAATGTTCATTCCATATAGTGGGTCATATCTGCCTTGTAGCGTTTTATTGCTCCAAGGGCATCCAGATAATTATTGAGTTTCAAAGCTGCGCTGGCCTCTTTTAGGCATTTGATGCTCGGCCTGATGTCCACGCCCTGCATTTTTGCCTTGTATAGTACAGGTTTAGAACTGGTTATGATATCTGTCAACTGCTTTGGCAATTCTCTTAAAAAGTCCTCTTTCGCCTCTGTGAGTAGATTTTCGGCTTTGGATAATTCTCTCTTTTTTATAGCCACCCTTGCCTGGGTCAAAAGTTCTTTTGCGCCCCTGACATTGACTTGAACCTCTTCCCCTGTTTTTATAAGCTCCACGAGAGCTTTCGCCTGCTCCCCAATGCCTTTCCCCTGCTTTGTCCGCTCCTCTCTTTTCATGGCAGTTTTCAATTCCAATACGGATTTTTCAGCGTCTTCAGCGGTTTTTTTAGCAATTTCCATTGCCTCGGTATATCTTCCTTCGTTGAGCAGCAATTGCACTTTGGCTAGCATATTCTCAAGCTCACCCACATCCCGACCTGATTTGCTCAAGGTAACGATCTTCGATTGGGTTGCCTGGATGGAATCGATGATATGTTCGTTTATTACGCTCTCTATCGTCTTTTTGCTGTCCTTCACCAAGGCGATAGCCCTCTCAAAATCTTTTTTCTTACTCGCCGCAATTGCCTGATCTATCAGTTTTCTGCCCTCGAGAACGTTGACCCCAATCTTTCTAGCTTCGGCTAACAACGGTTTTACTTCTGAGACACAAACTGCGAGTTCCTTTTGCAATGCTTTTGCATTCTTTGTTACTGCAGGAGCGGGTTCTGCCTCTGTGACTCGAGTTAGAACTCCTTCCTTCCTTTTTATGCCAAGTTTGTACTTCTTCTTTGGTTTGGAGGGAGGAATTTCTTCAATTTCTGCCGCTGGGGGAGGTTTTACCTCCTCAATCACCTCGGTTTCCTCAACTGCTGTAACAGGTTCTGGAGGTTGTGTTGGAATCTCTTGAGCCACACCTTCTTCCCCAACAGCAGTTGTAGCCTCTTCTTCAACTGCTGGCGCAGCTTCTTCTTTCTCCTCCGTAGCAAAAATCGCTCCGCAACCGGAGCAGGATTTCGCATCCTCACCGACGAGTGTATTGCACAGAGGACATTCGAACATCACAGCCTCTCCTCCCGCTTCCTCGGCAGGGGTCTCTAACTCCTCCTCTGAAGGAGCCTCAACCGCTGTCTCCCCCTCCGGTATCGAGTGCGTTTTATCCACCGCAGCCATTATCTCGTCAAATAATTCATGTTCCTTTTCTCCGTCCTTTTTACCGATTTCCCCCAACAACTTCTCCAATGACTCATCTTCTGGAATTTTGACGTCACGAGGCTCCTCATCACCGGTTTTTACCCCAAAAACAGTTAAATCTGCCTTGCACTCAGGACATTTATTGGCATCTATATCGACCCTTGCATCACATATAGGGCAGAGCCCGCTCTTTTTTCCTTCGCCCTCAGGCAAAACTTACACCTCTCATTCACTTCTCTGTACGACGGGCGGGTAGTTCATTCTAGGGATATTCCCCACTGCGATTCAACTCATAGCAATATAGCTGATGACCGCCTCTTATACTTTTCGATTAGGTATCTTAGATTGGCAATATAACCTTTTTATCAATAAAGTTTTTGGGTCATAATATCAAATTTTTTTACTATCAAACTAATTGCGAATATCAAGACAATTGAACCTCATATTCCAAAAAGTCGGCAGCAACAAAGGAATGCTTAAAAACTTTTTTTGCCTCGTCTTCAAGCGGTTGAGCATCGCCGTATCTGGGACTTATATGGGTCAGAAACAATACCCTAGAGTTTGATTGCTTCGCAATTTCTGCAGCCTGAGCAGGTGAAGAATGGCCATACCTCTTAGCCTTGTCTTCCAAATCCTTGCCCAAGGTGGCATCATGTATCAACACATCGCAGTCCCTAGCCAGCTCTATTATGGCTTGGGTTGGTCTCGTATCACCAGAATATACGATCTTTCTTCCCTTTCGAGGTTTTCCCATGACCTCCTCAGGCTTGACAATTCTACCTTCTATTTCCACTGATTGACCGTTTTGAAGCTCTCTGAAAAGTGGCCCTTCTTCAACGCCAAGGGCGATGGCCTTCTCGGGGTGGAACTTTCCTTTCCGTTGATGTTCCTCGAGGCAAAACGCCAATGCGGGTATGTCATGGTCTGCAGCCCTGACCTTGATATCGTAGTCCTCGAAATTTGCCAGATCACCATCTCTCAGATCGTGGGTCAAAATCTCAAAGGTGGGGTTGAAGTAGCCCAGTGTGAGGATGCCTTTGACGATGTTTGTGGTGCCCTTAGGGCCGTATATATTCAATGCCTTAGTTCTATCATTGAGATACATGCTCTGAATCAGACCTGGTAGGCCGAGAAAATGGTCCCCATGGAAATGAGAAATCAGGATTTTATCCACGTGCATGAAATTCAGGCCGGAGAGGAACAGTTGGCGCTGTGTGCCCTCGGCGCAGTCGAATAGTATTATCTCGCCGTTCATCTTCAAGGCAATGGATGATAAGTTTCTCTCTTTTGTGGGCCAGCTCCCGCCTGAGCCCAGAAACACCAAGTTCATGCTTGGCTAATATTTATCTGATGGTATATGCTTTTTGATGGTTGGATTTAAAATTGCGCTCACTTAATAGACCCTGATTTTCCCCTTTTTTTGCAAAGCCTACATTGATAATACCACCGCACATTCGATAGACGTATCTGGACCATGATATGGCCGTATTTCCTGCATAAACCATCGCCCACAAATCTTTTCTGCTCCTCAGTTTTACTTCCTTCCCCTTCCCTCTTTTCTATGAACTCACGATACCAGTGAGAGTTTTTGATCTCATCAACCTTTAAGAGTTCCCTTTCCGCCATGCTCCATGTGCCTTGATCAAAGAATTTCTTTACCTTCTTTAATAGAACCTTTGCCTCCTCCAATTCTTTTTCTCCTATGCTCTCTGCATATAATATGGCATCCTCCAGCGTGGACATCTCGTACTCCAGTTTTTCTCCCCTATTTTTGGACATTTTCTCACTCAAATCAATCAAGTTTCCATTAGACCTCATCTAACAATTATGACATAGATTTGGGATAGACTCCCTCCAGTGGAGTAGATGAGCTGGTTCTCTCCAAGGGTCCTATCGAAAGTATCTTCCGATATTTTCATGGGCTCCATGGGTGACATTTGTGCACCGTCACTTAGCCATTTGTCCTCCATAAAAAGCACCGTGCCGCTCTCAAGAGATTTTCCGTACTTCAGTTTCCAAGGCAGTGTTTGATCGCATTCCAAGTCGAAGTACGGACTCATGATGTCGTTCAATCGCTCATCCGTGCTTATATGGTATTCTGCTCCATTATCGTCCAACCAGTTCATGGCCTGAAACTCATGAGTGTAAGTGGCATCCTGAACACCGAAGAACTCTTGTCCATTATATGCCAGAGGAACGGTGGCAAGACATATGACCAGAAACAGTATCGATAATGCGGCTTTAAGACCATATGATGTCCTTGATTCCCCTTCCTTCCTTACCAACCGTTTTACAATCCTATGGATGAGAAATCCTGCACCTATACCTGCACAAATGGCTAGGCCGAAATCTATGTAGTCATAGCTTCTGTATACCAATATAAAGGTGAAGGCATCAAAACCCTTCAACATGGCAAAAAGTATCACCACGAAGGGGGCAAAGATTATCGAGGCTATGAAGGGTTTGTACTCTGTTTTCTTGGAAGCGACAACATTCAATCCAATGAGGGCCATCGATAATAAGAGAAGATAGGGAATCAGATATATCAATAATGGTGTTGTGGTGCGAATAGTGCCTGGAAAGACCCTTTTATAATGATTTAAAACCAATAGTCCAAAACCAAAGATTGGAATTATTAGTGTCTTATTGAGCAATACATTGCGGGGTCTCTTCCTTTTCCTGGGTAGTGAAAAGATGATGCAGAATATCGTACCCAAAATGAAAATCGAGGCAAATAGTGCAATGTCGTTAATACTGGATACCCTCTCGAAAAAGGCCATATCGACAATCTCGTAGTATAGAACCGTAAAGATGAACAGAAATGGTCCTGAAAGAAAATCCAATGTAAAACGCTTCTTTTTAAAGGTACCATGATGCCATTGCAAAGCATTGGAGCTGAGCATCAAAAGCGAAATCATAACAAAAGCGATCCAAGCTGTCAGATGGTGGGTCAGGGTTAAAATCAAAAGGAGCATACTTGCCAAGACCCTTTTTCTTGGATCATCGCGGCCGTGGTAAAGATAGACCCCCATCAATAGGATAACGAGTCCAACAGTTTCCTTCATCACCGCAGCGCCCAGATAGACATAGAAGCCGTTAAGGGCAAGAGCAAGACCTGCAAAAAAAGATACCAACTCATTCTTCGTGATTCTGTAGGTGATGAGGTATATGATCACTATCGCGCTTGAAGATAGGAATGGCATTACGACCTGCGCAACTTCCATTGGCGTTTTCCCAAAAACCAGGGCGAAGATGGATATTAGCATGGAGAACACAGGCATCTTGGTGTTGTAGACTATAAAACCGGATGTACCCTCAGGATAGGAAAGTGACCAGTGACCTGTATCGATTATGTCCTCCGAGATTCTCACCAGTGGAAAACCATCGATATTGAACGGAAGGGACGAGAAAAGGAGGGGCACGAAACGAAAGGCCAAACTGATGATAAAAAGGGCGATTATCGCGAGCAAATGCCTGTTCCCTCTCATATCCTATACACCTATCGCCTCTGCCAAAGTCTCTGCTTCAGCAATTTCCTCCACATCCTCGATCTCGCGCATCAGTTTGCTCGGCTTCTCTGTCAATATTATCGAGGTCACCATCACACCCGAGATACAACCGATTATTATCGCTACGAAGAAGATGATGATAGAGAGCAACAGGTCTATTGTGGGCTGAATGGTAATACCAAATGCCACGATCAGGTCCAGATTTTGTACAATCTGGGCGGAAATGAATCCGATCAAAACTCCAATTCCTGAGGCGATTATCGAGATAATGAGCAGTTCTTTCAAAAGCATCAGGTATATTGTCTTTTTATCCGCGCCGATTGCAGCCAAAATTCCGATGTCCTTCTTCCTTTCTATTACCGCTCTTGCGAGGATCGCCGTTATTCCGATAAATGTGAGTAGGGCATTCAGTGCTATGAAACCGAGAACCACCACTCCTATTGTGCCTGCTCCTTTTTGTATAAAAGTGCTTACAAAACTCTGGTTTGAGGCGCTGAACCTGTCTGCATCAATGTATTTTATCGCTAAATCCTCGGCTATTTGTTCTTCGTATGTTTTATTTTCATTTACCGGGATTGGTATGCCACCCTTTCCGCTGACGACCACGCTGTACTCCTGCTCAGTCAAAAAGTCTATGAGCTCTTGCTGATCGTCTGTTTTTACCCTTATTGTGAGTACATCGTCCCCGCTTAAACCCATGAGTTTTCTTGCGTCCTGTAATGGAATCAATATCTGATCGTTGGAAGAAGTCTCGCTTGAGAACATGCCGGTAACGGTTAATTCAAGTATTGCCGGGGCAGTGGATCCTGTTATCGTCACACTATCCCCAGTGTGTATATCAACCCTCTTTGATAACCCCTTACCTACAAGCATGAAATCATTATCATAGTCACCTTCCAGTATCCGTGCATTTTCGATCTCTAAAAAGTTCTCTGGCTCTACCCCTCTCACGACTAAAGGCTCATACCCTTTGTCTTTTCTGTTGATGATATATGAAAATGCGTAGATCTCTGGGCTTGCCACCTCAACAAAGTCTTCTTCGTCTAGTTTTTGGGCCAAACTGGCCCGGATAGGCGTGTTTACGTTGGTCTGCGAGAGCGTTATGACATCCTCACCTTGGAACAGGGAATCTGGACTGGATCTAATCCCCATCAATATCGGAACAGACGCGCTGAAAAGCATTATACAGAGGATCATCCCGATGATATTCTTCTTCTGAATGAGCAACTATAACACCTCCCTCGATGTCCTTATCGTGGTCTTGGATGCCTTGTATGCAGGGAAGAAACCGCCCCCCAAACCCGTAAATAAGGCCATCGCAATGGCCAGACCTATGATATAGGGTGTGACCTGCGGCACCAGCACTGATGTGAAACCAAGCAATTGTGACAATGATACGATTGCATTCGCGGCTATTATGCCCAATGCAAGGCCCAAAACCGCTCCCACACCTGAGATGAAAAGTGCCTGGCTTAGGAATACATACATCACGATCTTCGGTGAGCCCCCAATATATTTGATGATCTTTATGTCAGGCATGCGATACTGTATTTCTATCTTCATGACATTGTAAACGAGTATTATTATGATAATTGCTGAGGAGATCACAATACCCCATAGGTTGCCTTCAACCTGATAAAAACCCAATTCAAAAAACTCCACTATACTCACAGATTGCATGACATTTAAACCCTTTTTCTCCAGATAGCTCACTGCTTCTTCGTTATCTCCAGGAACCACAACAAAAGAATATCCGTCCTCAAGCTCAGGGTTTAAGCTCCTGATCGTGGTTTTGGAGGCGAGAATCCAGTTATCTGGAAATATGGCTGATGTGTAGGCTTTGTAGCTAGAGGTGATATTCATCGATAAGAAAGCGTAGTCCGTTGTCACATTGAGCCTTGTTACATTTTCTTCTATCTCGAGCCCTGCTCCCGGCAACACCTCATCGACTAGAGTGATATTCCCTCCACCCAGTATGTTATCTGGATCCTCAATAGCCAACACCCTTGTTTCGATACCCGAGACATTGGCAACCGTGATTAAACACACCGCGAATCTGCCTGGGAGCGCATCGATTATTTCAGATTCAATCTCACTCTCGGAGAGCGTGTATCCGTCGTAAACCACCAAAAATCCCTTATCGAACAGGTCTGCAGTATTTTTTGTTCCAGTATGCAATCCTGCCACCATGGACATGGTGCCTACAAGGTACATCACACATAGGGCTATGCCTATCGTTGTTGCAAATATCCTTTTATTCATCTTAATAATCATTTTGGCAAGGATGTTTCGCATTCCTTTCGCCCTCTAACGCCGATTTTGAAGATGATCGTTGATTTTTTCGACTTTTACTTTTCTGGGAATTTATGCCTTTATGGTTGATTGTATTTATAGTATTGTCGCTTTGGTATCAATCCATGGTTCTCATTAATTTTCTTATAATGAAGGTGATATGCGCCTATTTACATGCAACAATGCCAATTCTGTAAAACAATATTTATATATATCATAATTACGTATGGTAAAGGTTGGATGCATGCGTTTACCGTCAAAATAAAAGACCTCTGGAAAACCTATGACGGGCATAGACAAGTATTAAAGGGCGTGAACCTGACTGTTGAGCCTGAGGAGATGATTCTCATCAGGGGCAGGTCAGGCAGCGGGAAAACAACCCTAATGAGCCTAATAGGGTGCATCGATACTCCAACAAAAGGCAGCATTTTCCTCAACAGTTATGACGCCGCAAAGTTGAGCCAGAAGGAACTTGCAAAGATAAGATTGCACCGCATAGGTATAGTCTTCCAGTCCCACAATTTAATTCATGATCTGACCGTTTTTGACAATGTTCTGTTGCCTTTGAAGATCGCCAAGGATAAGGATGGGACAAAGAGAGTGAACAGATTGTTTGAGACCTTTGATATACTGGAGTTGGCCAACATGAAACCTGCGGAAATTAGCGGCGGTGAAAGGCAACGGGTTGCGATCGCTAGAGCTCTTGCGAACAACCCTTCCATCCTTCTGGCTGATGAACCTACCAGCTCGCTTGACATGGACAACTGTAACATTGTGACGCAGGCCTTCAAGAAGGCAAATAGAGAGTTTGGCACCACTGTTATCATATCCTCCCATGATTTGGATCTTGACAATCACGTACATACGAAATATATATTAAGAGATGGACAGATTTTTGAGAGCGACCAGTAAAAATAGGGGATAGGTATACATATCAGCTTGTTATTACACTTTATGAGGCGTAGGTGAAGAGCTGAAAGTAAAATGATCTATTTGCTCTTAGAAGATGTGACAAGGAGGCTTGAGGATAAGTACTTTTAAGAAAATAACCAATAAAGTTCAGGAATCAGTGGGCCTGGATCTTATCCTTGTGCTGATTCTTGCAACTCTCCTGATGATATTCGCTCTCACACTTTCTGATGGAAACATACTGAGAATCGTATTCGGCCTTCCATTCCTTTTGTTCTTGCCAGGCTACTCTCTGGTCAGCGCTTTGTGGGCCAGGAAATCAGAGCTCGATGGGCTTGAAAGAGTGGCTCTTAGCCTTGGTCTGAGCATCGCTATCGTGGCTTTAGCGGGTCTAGGGTTGAATTACACCCCATGGGGGATAACCCTCTCTTCAGTTGTTATATGCGTGTACTTACTGATCCTTATTTTCGTGGGTGTCACCTGGCTAAGGAGGTCAAAACTCAGTCCTGAGGAAAGATTTGCCTTGAAGTTAGATTTCCTTTCTGAAAATTTGAATGCGATG
>JAZGAR010000162.1:0-8310 GCA_036475875.1 Thermoplasmata archaeon | reverse complement strand
AGGTTGTGTGTGTCCCTATTATTATCGGGGTGCGCCATAATAATAGCCCATACATTAATACCGCTGTTACCCCAGCAAAGGGAAATGTCTTGGCGAACACTTGCTTTGCATAGGTCCTCCATTTTATGCCAAGGACATTGAAAACATGTCGCAAGAATAAGACCTCTAAAAGGACGAATGGGATGGTTGTTCCTAGGGCTACGCCTGTTAGACCAAAGCCTTGATGCACGAGAAAGATACTGAGACCTAGGTTCATGACCGCGACGATACCATAATACTTCACGAATTTTTTAATCCTGTTCATACCGATAAGTATCAGGGTGGCCACGTAGTTGTTGAAATCGAAAAAGATGGATATCGTTAGGATTTGTATGATTATGTAATATTGACCGTACTCGTCTCCCATCCATATCGTTAACAATCCCTTGGAGAGGAATACCAACGGCACGGCCAAAGCTAGACTCATCGCTAATACGTATTTGGTGCCTCTTAAAAACAGCCGTCTCAGAGCGGGAAGATTGTCCGTTGCTTCCAACTCCGATGCTACAGGAATTACGGCATATAACCCTATTTCCGGTATCTTGGTCGGTATTCCGTAAAGCTTCCAAGCTGCCTGATAAAAGGTAAGTAATGTCACGTCTATGAGTAAGCCTATCACGAGTCTATCTGTGTAGTATATGATCATCACAAATATCGAAAGAAGGAACACGCTCATGCTTAAATCCATCAGAACTTTGACCATTCCTCTTTTCATATTCGAAAATTTTATCGATACATAGGGCAACAGTCTTTGAATGTACCAGGCGGTTATTATGAACCCAAGCAACCCTGTGATGGTTGTATAAAAAACCAAATCTACAATATTACCCCCCAAAGAAAGCACCAATACGACAATGGCGAGGTTTACTAAAGACATGATAAGGGTTATAAATGCCAAAATATCGTATCTCTGAAGGCCCGCAAGAACCCCCTTGAGCGAGGCCAAAGATAGGCTGAATATGAAAGTTGCTCCAATGAGATACATAATGGCCTGTGCCTTTAGGTATATCTCATCGTCCACAAAGTAACCCAAAAGAAATTTCCCTATCAAGAATAACACTACTGCCCCAATTATTCCAACGATAAGGAATATGTAAAAAGTTGTATTGATAACCTCATTGAGCTTCTCCTTATCATCCTTGGCGTGATATTGAGCAACGAACTTTACGAGTGAGTGCCCTATACCGAGGTCTAAAATCCCAAAATAACCGGTGATCGCTGTGACGAGAAGGTATATCCCGTAATCTGTCTCGCCAACGTTATCCACGATAAACTTGAACAAAATAAAGGTTAGGATAAAACCCCAAAACCTGATACCATAATTGATTATTGTGTTTTTAATCAACTTCTTCTTGATACTCACAAAACTACCCCTTTCGATTGACAACTTCGATTCTTAGCTTTTTATCACTTTCTGGGTTTGTAATTACACCAACCGAAATATTTAAAGATATATATCTCTTCCCAATCAAAAATCTGAGCGGATTGTGACTGAAATCGGGGTAAATCGCGTAAATCTATGTCAAAAGGTGATAACATGGAACTATCATCCAAATACCATGTCATAAAGGACGCCGAGATCGGCGAAGGAACCATAGTCAGGCACTATGTCAACCTTTACGGCTGCAAAATCGGGAAAAACTGCAAAATCGCCTCCTTTGTGGAGATCCAAAAAGGCGTCGTTATAGGTGATAGCTGCAAAATCGAGGCCTTTGCCTACATTCCAACCGGGGTGACAATTGAAGATGAGGTCTTCATAGGGCCCCACGCATGTTTTACCAACGATAAGAGGCCTAAAGCCGTGGGAGAATGGGAAGTGGTGCCCACAATGGTTAAGAAAGGGGTTTCCATAGGCGCCAATGCGGTGATCTTATGTGGGGTTACCATTGGAGAGAGTGCAATGGTTGGGGCGGGAGCAGTGGTTACGAAGGATGTTCCGGCCAATGCGAAGGTTGTGGGGAATCCCGCGAGGGCTTTTGAACAAAAGAATTGATAATTATCATCATGAAAAAAGGAGGTACTATAATGCAAGCTACAATAGATACCACAGGAGGTAAGATAGTTCTGGAACTGTTCGACAATGACACACCCAAAACTGTGGAAAACTTCGTAAAGCTGGCTAAGAGCGGCTTCTACGACGGCTTGAAATTCCACCGCGTGATTGCTGATTTCATGATCCAGACCGGCTGTCCAAAGGGAGACGGAACTGGAGGCCCTGGATATCAAATTGAATGTGAAATCAGGCCCCACCTGAAGCATGAACCGGGCACCCTGTCCATGGCACATGCCGGAAGCTGTGAGCACGGAAGCACTGGTGAAAAAATAACGGGTCGATGTTCCAATGGGTCCCAGTTCTTCATAACCCATGTTGCGACACCTTGGCTTGATGGGAAGCACACCGTCTTCGGACGCGTTTTGGAGGGTAATGACGTGGTGGACAGTATCCAGCAGGGCGACACGATTCTAAAGATTACAATACCATGGTAGATGAACCCAGCGGGTGGCCAAGCTTAAGAAATAGCAATGTAAAATTATAACTTGGACACGAGCTGGGTCCACGAAATACCCACGTAAAAAGATAGACGGGCTCAGCGGGATGTTTGGGCTTAAGAAATCACCAATGTAAAATTATAACCCAAACATCAAGCTGGGTCCACGGAAGAGCCAGCGGGTGTTCAAGCTTAAGAAGGAATTAATGTACGAACATAACTTGAACACAAGCTGGGTCCACGAATGTTATCATTTAAAATTTAAGTGGACCCAGCGGGATTTGAACCCGCGGCCTCTGCCTATTTCTTGGCTCTGCAAGGAAAATATCTTCCAAACTTCGATGCAGGCCGATGCGAAGGCAGCGATCTTCCAGTCTGATCTATGGGCCCGGATGAAATTGATGTTGATTTTAGGGGCCATAGATAAAGAGGAAAGAAGATTATAATTATTTTTCATATATCTTTGCTCGTGTATCTATGGGCCTTTTTAGAGTTGAGCAAATGTAGAAACAATATTAAAATGTATCTCTTACTCAGACCTCAGGGTACGTCACCCTCGGATCTTTAGGGTGCCGCCATATCTTGATCCTCTTTGATTCTCCCGCTTTCCATCTTTATAATACGATGGGTCATCTCAGCATTTTTTGGGTCGTGGGTCACAATTACAAAGGTCTGTCCCTTCTCCTTATTCAGTCTCTGCAACAATTTCATAATTTCCATGCTGTTCTCAGAGTCCAGATCACCAGTGGGCTCGTCCGCCCACACAATGGCTGGTTGGTTCACGAGTGCCCTTGCTATTGTTACGCGCTGTCTCTGCCCGCCGCTCAACTCCGCAGGTCTATGATCTTTCCAATCCCCCAACCCAACCATCTCCAATGCCTCGAGTGCCTTTTCCCTGGCCTCCTTACGCTTGATTCCCCTGACAAGCAGCGGCAATTCCACGTTCTCCGCAGCGTTCAAAACAGGTAACAGATTGTAAAATTGAAAGATGAAACCCATTCTGTTGGCTCGATAGTCGGCCTTTTCATTGTCTGTCATGTCCGCCAGTTTCTTGCCCTCGATCCAGACCTCGCCCTCGGTGAGGTCATCCAACCCGCTGAGACAGTTGAGTAAAGTCGTTTTTCCACAGCCGGATGGGCCCATGATCGTTACCATCCCGCCTTCCTTAACATCAATGTCCACCCCTCTGAGAGCCTCAACTTTAATCCTCCCTGTATCATAGGTCTTGTGGATATTTTTCCCGCTAATTATGTACTCCAAATTACCACCATCTATATTGCAGAGAATAGAACGTAATAGTATAAAAAGGTCATATAATTTCGTACGGATGACAATAGAATACCGCGGAAATAGTGATATGGCATGGAAAAACCGTTATTAAGTTAATAGAGGAGAAGGATATCTGGACCTACATTGCTAGCCCGTAAACCTCCACCCCATTGGCCTCATAAAGCTTCACAAAAGGCCAAATTTCGAACTTCTTCTGCGCTTCAATGCTCATCGGCTCAGCGTTTTCCCATTGCACTAGTGCAACGCCCTCCTTGATGTCGTCATCCAATAACACGTGATCTATCGATCTCTCTCCAGAGGGTGTCTTACCGCTCTCGATCTCATCTCTACCCTCCTCATACGAAGATGCATGCAGGGTTTTATCTGCCTCATCCCAGGTTGGGTTCAGGCCTGCAAACCCGAACAGCATGGAGCTCATTCTGTGATCTGTTGCGATAGTCGCCCCTTTGTTTAAGGATTCCCTGGCCCAAAACACGGCCTGCATGTCTTCTTGACTCGTGCCCTCCGAAAAACCGCCCATGATCTCCTTGGAGGGATAGGCGGACAAGGAAGTCAGGCCTAGAAGAACCCCTACCAAGCCCACCACCAGCACCTTTTTGAACCTCTTTTTATCATTGAACGTAATAAACATCATCACCATTCCAATACCTATCACCAAGGCCAAAGGTGGCATTAGATACTGCGGATGCCTATAGATCAGTAACACCCGATTTGACGTGACAAGAGCCATGACAAGCGATAGCACAAAGGCAATCATCCATCCGTAAACGGCCATTCCCCCCCTGTAGAACCATAAATATCCAGATCCTACCGCGGTGAAGGCTATAAGAACAGCGAGTGGGCTGAACAACAATATTACCCCTGGATTCAACTCTATATTGGTACCAGGAAGACTTATTAGGGCAATGAAACCGAGCACGAAAAAAAGAGAGCTCAGCAAGACGATGTATCTGATAAGCTGTGTTCGGGGCTCGAGAAATTTCGGCTTGTAGCTCCAATTGACGCGCCTTCTAAGTTTTATCAGAATGAACGCCAAGAACAAGGCAACATAACCAAATACAAACACGACCCAGAATGGAAGATCAAAGGCTGAGGATACAACTCTCTCTGCAAAGGGCCGGGCAAACATCGTCCAATACACGATGAGGACTGTGAGAAAGAAGACGAGGAATATCCAATAAACCCTGGTGTCCTTTGCCCCCTCTCCCTCCTCCCTTTTAAGGAGTTCAATTGCGAACAATCCACCAAAAACCGCGATGAACAGGAAATAGGAGGATAGATGATGGGTTATGGTCAAGGCCAGAGCGCTCAGTATCAGCAAAGGAATGAATTTGTAGCTTTTATAGGAAAAGAGGAGGAGCATAATCGTGAATAACAGCAACACATCTCCCAAGGAGCCGGGCATGGGGTGGGATGTGGCAAATACATGGGGCATCGCTACCGCCATAAATGCACTGGCCAGCAATCCTGCTCCTTCGCTCTTAAACAGAATCTTCGCGATAAAGAAAACTATCAGCACTGAGAAAGCTGCTACAACAGGGATTATCAGAATCATAGACCAGAGAATATCCATCCCCGATAGAAAATGAACAGCTCCCGAAAGGTAATACATACCTGGAAAATATGGATAGCCAAATCCCCAACCCTCGTAATCTGTGGAAACATAGCCATCTGAAATCAGTTGAGTTGTTATATGGTAATACTCGCCGCTATCTGAACCCCATACAGCATATTGTGTCAGAGGAAATAGGCGCATGAACACAGCCAGGAAAAAAATCGCAAATAATGATAATATAACCCATTTTTTCATGTCGATCTATCAAACCCTATCGCAACCCATATTTTAATATTTTAGGTTATAGCCTCCAAATCCACCAAAACGATATTATATGGAACACGACAATCAGATGGATGGCTTGGAGGAAGAGGAAAGCGAATTCAAGGTTGATACACGGTGTTTAAAAAAGGGAATCTGATGGAGATAGTTGAAAAATCCACTATCATGTTCTAAAATATATTTCCCAGTTAAGGTATGACCCCATGCTTTCTTTTGGGTAACTGATAATCCTTTGACTCGTACCTCTTGAAGCGGTTGATGACCTCATTCCTCAAATCTGATGGAGCAACCATGCCGTCTGTGACCAACTCCGCGCCGAGCTTATAGATGTCCACATCCTTCCTGTACTCCTCTCTCAGTTTCTCTATGTAGGCAGGTCTTTCCTCCTCTGGCAGGGCCATGATCTTGTTGTAGAACACCGCATTCACCGCAGCCTCAGGACCCATGACAGCTATCATGGCAGTGGGAAGTGCAAGACAGCTGTCGGGCTCGTACCCGGGTCCGGACATGGCGTATAAACCTGCACCGTAGGCCTTTCTCACTATGATAGAAACCTTTGGCACCGTGGCCTGTGACACCGAGAAAATCATCCTTGCACCCGCCCTGATTATGCCCTGCTTCTCAACTGCTGTACCGATCATGAAGCCTGGGACATCAGCCAGATACAAGAGCGGGATGTTGAATGCATCGCATAACTGTATGAACTTGCCACCTTTGTAGGCGGATTCCACGAATAGCACCCCCCCTTTCATCTTCGGCTGGTTCGCGATGATGCCAATCGATTTGCCCCCGATCCTGGAAAAACCTACGATCAGCTCAGGGGCATACAGCCTCTTGATCTCGAAGAAGGAATCTCGGTCCACGACCCTTTTAACGAGATCGTACATGTCGAAAGGAATATTCTCGTTCTTCGGTATGATGCTCTCCAGGTCGTCACAAGACTTTTCCGCCTCTTTAGGCTCGATGTCCATGGGCTTTTCCTGGCAGTTCTGCGGGAAATACGAGATATACTGCTTGATCGCGTTTATTACCTCCTCCTCGGTGCCGCAGAGCATATCTCCCGAGCCAGAAACGGTGCAGTGCATCCGCGCACCTCCCATCTCCTCAAGCGTGACCTTCTCGCCTATGACCATCTCCGCCATTCGTGGCGATCCGAGATACATACTGGCGTTGCCGTCAACCATTAACGTTACGTCGCAAAAAGCTGGGATGTATGCTCCCCCCGCGGCAGAAGGACCGAAAAGTCCGCAAATCTGAGGAATGAAACCTGAAATGTTGGCCTCGTTATAGAATATCTTGCCTGCACCCCTTCTCCCAGGAAACATCTCCACCTGATCCGTTATCCTTGCACCTGCGGAATCAACGAGATAGATCAAAGGAACTTTGAGCTTCACAGCCGTCTCCTGGATCCTGATTATCTTCTCCACGGTGCGCCATCCCCATGAGCCTGCTTTCACTGTTGAGTCGTTGGCCATGATCGCTGCCGACCTCCCAAGTATCTTGCCAACTCCTATTACGACCCCATCCGCGGGCAGCTTATCATCCAGGCAATTGGCGAACATGCCGTCCTCTGCAAAGGTTTCGTCATCCAAAAGCAGTTTTAACCTTTCCCGAACGAAGAGTTTACCCCTTTCCTTTGCCTTTATATGGTACTTCTCGGCTCCGCCTTTCCTGATCCTTTCGATTTGGCCCCTCAATTCTTCTTCGGTTTTCATCCTTTACACCGCCCCATAATTTATCTCCTTATCTATCCCAAAGGAACTTCTATTCGCCCTTGAAAACAGGTTTTCTCTTCTCCTTGAAGGCCTTCAATGCTTCTATTCTATCTTTTGTGGGTATACAGACATCATATGCCTTGGATTCCAGAGCCAAACCAGAATAGATATCTATCTCATAGCCTCGATTGATGGCGAACTTGGCCTGCTGCACGGCAAAAGGCGCGTTCTTGGCTATTGACCGGGCCATATCCATGGCAACATCCAAGAGCTTGCCCTCGGGAGCTATGCTGTTGATCAGCCTAATATCCAAGGCCTCGGAGGCCGATATCCTCCTTCCTGTGAGGATGAGCTCCTTGGCCTTGCCTATGCCCACCAGCCTCGGCAATCTTTGAGTCCCTCCGCCTGCAGGAATGATGCCCAATGTGACCTCCGTCAGGCCAAAAGTCGCGTGCGGCGCCGCTATTCTGATGTCACATGCCATGGAAAGTTCCATCCCGCCTCCCAATGCAGCGCCGTTAACCGCGCATAACACGGGTTTGGAAAGGTTTTCTATATCTAAGAGCGTCTCTCTGATCGTCTTTATGTAATGCCTGACCTGGACCTCGCTCATCTTTTCCCTTTCTTTCAGGTCTGCACCTGCACAAAAGGCCTTGTCGCCCGTGCCTGTTATTATGACCGCTCTGATTTCGGGGTCAAAATAAACGTCTGTCAGTATTTTTCTGCCTTGTGTGAGAGTCTCAAGGTTCAGAGCGTTCATGAATTGCGGTCTGTTCAACGTCACTATGAGTATAGAATCCTTCTTTTCAGTCAATATATTGCCTTCAGTCAAAGCCCTCTCCCCCTTATGGATGCCTATTACCTTGAAACCGACATTCCACCAGTCTATTTGACTGGTGGTTAAGACTGGCGGATACTGTGCCATCCGCCACTGTCTCCC
>JAZGAR010000161.1:0-3580 GCA_036475875.1 Thermoplasmata archaeon | reverse complement strand
CCAACTACATTGATCCCTTATATTAACAAACTCAAAAAGAAACTGATTGAGTCCTGCCTGCCGACAGGCTGTTCTGAACAAAGTTTCATGGGTTCTGGGGGTACAGGATGCTACTACTACCCGGTTCAGATGGTGTTCCTTTATGCCCTCCTTAATCTCGGCTAGTCCTGCACTAGAGCAAAAATAAAGGTTTTCCTTGGAAACAACCACCCCTGGCAGTTTTTTAGCATATCTGGTCACCCCCGGAACGTCCAAAAATCCGCCAATGTTTGTTCCGCAATGGCATACAAAGACCCCAGTTCTTACCGCTGCTGAATTTTCAATCCTCTTTTTCTCACTCATTGATCATACCACCTGTATAGTCTGTATTTCCCTCAGTCTGCTGAATCCTCAAGCGGAAAATGCGATCTGGGAGGCTTTGGCCGCGGCGCCGCTCGCCTGGGCCACAGATTCCGGAATATCGGCCGGTCCTTCGCAATAGCCACAAACAAATATCCCTGCTCTGGTAGTCTCCATGGGAGAGAAAGGATTAGTGGCGAAGAAGCTAAATTCATCCAGTTCGATGCCCAGAACCCGAGCAAATTCGGTCACCCCTTTGCGCGGAACTAAAGCTACAGCCAGAACGGCCATATCTACCCGCATTTGCTTTATCTCTCCACACTCGGTGTCCTCATACCATATCACCGGGTCTCCCTCAGCAAGCTGGGTTATCTCAGCTGCTCTCCCCCTTATATACCTTACCCCGTAGTTTTCTTGAGCTCTCTTTATATATTTTTGGAATCCCTTTCCTGAAGCTCTAATGTCAGTATAAAATATGAAGGAATTCAAATCTGGAATATGTTCTTTCGCCAGAATAGCTTCTTTGGTAGCATGCATACAACACACAGCTGAACAGTATCTGTTATTTCGAAAATCTCTTGAGCCCACGCACTGAATGTACCCGATCTTCTTGACCTCCTTTCTATCAGAAGGTCTTTCCAAACGTCCTCCGGTGGGTCCGGAGGCAGATATAAGCCTCTCGTGTTCAATAGAAGTAATCACGTTCTGATAGGTGCCATATCCGTACTCGGACAGAAGAGAAGGGTTGTAGGGATCGAAACCGGTGGCTACAATGACTGCTCCTACATCCAAAGTTAATTCGCTGTCTTTTTGTTCATAATCAATGGCATTTTTCTGACAGACCTTCTTACAAATTCCACATTTTCCCCGGGTCAGATAGATACAATGCTCCTTATCAATGGTCATTACCCGGGGAACACCTTGAAGGAAGTAGAAGTATATAGCCTCTCTTTTCCTCAATCCCATATCAAATTCATCGGCCACTTTAACCGGACAACGAGGAGAGCACTCCCCACAGCCAGTGCATTCCTTCTCATCCACATATCGGGCTTTTCTAATAACTTTGACCGTAAAATTACCAACTGAACCACTTACCTCCTTGACCTCAGAATAGGTAAGGATATTGATATTGGCGTGGCTGGAGCAGTCAGCCATCTTGGGAGCCAATATGCATATGGAGCAGTCATTGGTGGGAAAAGTCTTGTCTAGTTGGGCCATCCTTCCCCCAAGACTAGGCGTTCTTTCCACCAAATGGACCTTCAGGCCCATATCGGCTAAATCCAATGAAGCTTGAATTCCAGCCACTCCTCCTCCAATTACCAAAACATCTTTTGTCATATTAACCGCCTCAAGAAATATTCATTTCTTATGCTTCTTGATTTTAAGGTTCTCCTCTGCTCTTAGCTTTTTCCTCTTAGAAAAGGAGAATATCTTGGCCATCATTTTTGTTTTTTCTGTCCTGAGAGTTTCTGAACCCTTAGGGAGAGTTTCTTCAATATATCCCAGACGCAAAGCCTCAGAATAAATCCTTTCTCCCACAGCAGTTCGTATTAAAACAGTAGTATTGCCATCGCGGGAACCAAGGCCCCCCAAGGAAATATCGGCATATTCATTAGCAAAATCAGGACAAACCAGACACGCCGGTCGAGCTACCTGATCTATTTCTTCAAAAGGCACGTGCAGGATTCTGCCGTCATCGAGAGTAATAATTAAGTCGTCTTTGATGTTCAATTTTGTCACGTTCTCCACTTTCAGGTTCAGTTTTTTTTCTAATCTCTCTTTCACCATAGTATCGAAAGAAAAGTTCTCCATACAGAATAGACCCAAGGTGTATTTGATTATGTGAGAGGGCACTACCCCCAGAATCTGCATCTTCCTAACGGTATGGATTTGACAGGGAGTGCCTACCATGGCCGTACCGAGAAGGTGGCTCTTCTCCAGACTCTTCACTGCGGAAATAGTGGGAGAATAGGTGGTGTATTTGCCTCCCAGTTCCTCGAGATGGGTGGACTTTGAGAATTGAGATCCGGCGGCAGCAATAAGATCGTCCCGGGAGGAGACGACAGCTGCTTGGCGGCTGAAGGGTCCGGTTTTCTTGGAGACGATAGCCCCATTTATGAGATTATGATCCAGCATATAGACCAGAAGAGAGGTAACTACCCCTCCATCAGTACAGACCGCATGAATCTCCTTATCGGTGGTCCGGGCGGAAGTAACCCCGCGATAAATTCCGATGGGAGGTTTCCATTCCAGCTTTTCCTGCAGTTCACCATCTAGAGCCTTTATCCGGGGACATATGAGGTAGCATATTCCACATTTCAGGCAATTATCCTCATTTAAATATCTGGGATTGCCCTCTTCATCAATTTCCAGAGCATCCAGTTTGCCCGAGGAACAGAAAGAAACACAACCGCCGCATTGACCGCATAAGCCTTTGGTTTGCACCTCTTTTTCCAGGTCGCTAAAGCTCTTTATCTTATCCTCTTTTTCCTTGCGGCTGATAGATACCTTATTTTTTCTCATTTGACCAAATCCTATTATCCTTAACTCATAATCGGCTAATTAGCTCGGCCGTTTTGACCCGATTCATATTTAATCCAAGTTCTTTGGCTTCGATACCCATAGCCAAACCCAGAACTTGCGGATAATATAGTACCGGCAGATTATAACTCACATTAAAGGTTGACTCAATCTTTTTCTGGTTGTCATCGTACATGACACTACAGAAGGGGCAAACCAAAGTGATAGCGTCAGCGCCGGCCTTCTTGACATACTCAATTTTTTCCTTGGCCATGGCTAAGGAAAGAGATTCGTCTATTGCCAATATGGCTCCCCCACAGCATTTCTTTCTGTCGTCATAATGGACAAATTTTGCTCCTGTGACAGAAATCAGTTCGTCCAGGGTCCCGGGATCTTCCGGATCGTCAAAATGATCATAAACCTTGGAGGGCTTTACATAGTGGCAACCATAATGAGCAGCAAATGTAAGTCCGCTCAGATTCCTCTTTATTTTTTCCTTTATTTTAGCTATTCCTATCTCCTCATAGAGTATCCTGGCAAAATGCCGCACCCTGATTTTTCCCTGGTATTCTCTCTTTATTTTCCCTAACTTATTATTGGTCGAATCCCTTAGCCTACTATTCTCCTTAAATTCTTTATCGGCTTCGGTAAGATTGACGGTACAAGCACTGCAAAGGGTACAGATGTCCAAGCCCTTTTCTTCAGCCAGGCTCAAATTCCT
>JAZGAR010000160.1:0-3681 GCA_036475875.1 Thermoplasmata archaeon | reverse complement strand
CCAAATCGTCCAAGCCAACATGTTCGTCATCTATGCCAGTGTCTATTATCGCGATGGTCACACCTTCACCATCATATCCGAATTTCTGCCATACTTCCGGGACTCCGATAGAGGGCAGCGCCGAGCTTAAGGTGAACTGTCCTTCAGGTGCGTACTCCACCATCACTACCTCCTTCCAAGAAGCGACTTTTTTTATTTCCTTAATCGGTAATTGAACAACTATCGAATCGATGTATTTGGACACATACTGCACCTCCAATCCGAAGGAGACAAGCTTGATCTCGTCCGCCTCTTTGGGTATGTGGTCATAATCAACAATAACAGGGATTTGTTCCTCTTCTTTGAGGTTCGACTCTGCGAGATACCGCTCCAGAGCATCATCGATTTTGTTTTTGTTCAAATCTCTTGACCAATCCTCCCACCAGGATTTTTTCTCGGTTAAGGCCGTGCTTAGGTTGACTTTCCCCGACTGAGTGGCCACTATCTGGCCCATTGGAAGGGTTATCATGGCGAGAAGAGATACGACTAATAACACACCTTCTGTATTGGAGAATTTCTTTCCCGTGCTCATCACCGTAAACTGATTTAAGTTATTTTGGCTGTTGTTTTAATTAGACTATATTGTAATATTAAAGTGAGTATATAAACCCTACTAGGTAAATACCATGAAAACACCATTTTTATTTTTTTTCGTATAATAAACCCGCCCGCCGTCCTTCTCCTCCACGTTTGTAAAGGGCAATTACCCCTAAATCCCCCGTTGAAATGTAAAATAACCAAATTCACGATAACTACTTTTGATCGGATGAATTTTTCCTCATAGGTCTTTTAACATCTCACTTAAAATCGCCTTGCTCTTTATACCCTGCATCAGACTTGTGGATTCGATGACGAAGTCGCCTTGGTATCCTTTAATCTCCCTCAAAATCCTTTTAAAGTCGATATCCCCCTCTCCGAGAACCAAATGTTTGTCTTTATCTCCGTGGTTGTCGTGTAAATGCAGGTTCGCGAAGGCCTCTTTTAGTTCCATAAAGTCATTCACTGTCTTAGAAATATGCGCATGGCCAACATCGAAGCATATCTTAATATTCGTGCCTTCGATCAGTTCTTTCATCTCCTTTGCATTGGAGCAGAGGGATATCCACATCGTTGGTATGTTCTCTAGGGCCAGCACGACCCCGTATTCTTCTTGAGCCCTATCCAGCTCCATCAGGCTTTTCTTGTTGGTCTCTCTGATTTTATCTGTGAAATAAACACCTAGAGGAGATTTATGGCCTGGGTGAATCGTCACCATCCTGATTCCTAAATCAGAGGAGATTCTGATTGCCTCGATTATCTGAGTGATGGAATTTTCTCTTATCTGGGGATTTAAACTCGCTATGTTCAGATCGCCAAAAGGTGCATGCACCGCGAAGTGGATGTCATACGAATCCTTTGCCTCCCTTATATCCTCCTTGATATCAGTCATGGCGTGCATGCCCTCTGCAATGATCTCCCATGAATTGAAGTGTTGAGCAATCGCCTCCAACATCTCTTTTACGGGAGTCATGCAAAAACCGGGACTTGAAATTGCGATCATATTGCACACCTATGTTTCCTTGAACCAAATTGTAATACATTGGTAAAAGGGTGAATGTCAAAAGGCACTATAATGGTTATTAATAAAATAAGGGTATTAGCCTGCTCAGGTACCCACGAAACAAAAATGAGGTTAAAGATAACAAAAGAAGCCACTCGTGTGACAACCATTCTCACATAAGCTTTTTACCCTCCCAAATCTATCAAGGTACGATTTTAAGACGCGCCGGATTATAAGGGTGTTGTCCAGCGTTTTTATTATCGCAAGGAAGATAAATTATAGATGAGCCAGTCACCCCTTTATTTCCTGTGGAGTGTCGTGATTTGGAAGTAAATAGCAAGGTAGTCTGTAGCAAGGAAATGAGAGATTACTTCGAGACCTTGGAAAGGATGGCCAACAGATGTTACGAGATCAGCGAAAGTGCCAGGAGACAGGGAAAGGATCCTGAGGTAAAGGTCGAGATTCCTAAGGCTGAAGATTTGGCGCAAAGGGTTGAAAAGCTCTTGGACTTTGAAGGGATAGCGGAGCGTATCAGGGCCCAAACTGCCAAATACGATAGGGAATAAGCATCTTTACGAATCGCGAAGGAAATAGCAAAAAGCGACGAAATGAGCCGGGAAAAGGCCTTGGAAAGCGCTATCCGCGTGGGTTTGGCTGTGCTTACTGAGGGCATTCTTGTGGCGCCTTTGGAAGGGGTCGCAGATGTGAAAATTCATGGTACAGGTTCCTCGTCGTACGTAAGCGTTTATTACGCTGGGCCCATACGCTCCGCAGGGGGAACCGGTCAGGCCATGAGCGTTTTGATAGCCGATGTGGTGAGAAGGGAGCTGGGCATAGGGCGATACAGGCCAACAAGGAAGGAGATCGAGCGCTACAAAGAGGAAATGGCGTTGTACAAGACCTCGCAGTACACCCCTTTAAGAGAGGAGATAGAGCTCATCATAAAGAACTGCCCCATATGTATCGATGGAGAAGGCACAGAGGAGGACGAAGTGAGCGGCAATCGGGATCTGAAGAGAGTTGCCACAAACAGGGTTAGGGGGGGCGCTTGCCTGGTCATTGCAGAAGGTCTTTGCCTTAAAGCCTCCAAAATCCAAAAGATGGTGAAAAAACTGAAGATTGACGGCTGGGAATTCATAGATGAGCTTGTGGGGGCGAGAGGTAAGGACGCTGAGAAAGACGAAAATGCGAAGATGAAAGTGGAGCCCAATTACAAGTTCATAAAGGACATCGTCGCAGGGAGGCCGGTGCTATGTCATCCGAGCAGAATTGGCGGTTTCAGGCTGAGGTATGGAAGGGGCAGGGCAGGAGGACTGGCAGCCATATCCATTCACCCATCTACCATGACCATTTTGGATGATTTCATCGCTGTAGGGACTCAGATCAAGATCGAGAGACCTGGGAAAGCTGGAGCCGTGACGCCTTGCGATTCCATAGAAGGCCCAATCGTGCTGCTGGAAAACGGCGATCTCGTCGGGATAAACGATGTTTCCACGGCTTTAAGATTGAGGGGAAAGGTGAAGAAGATAATCGATTTAGGGGAGGTGCTGATACCATACGGTGAATTCATAGAGAACAACCACATCCTGATTCCCGGGGCCTACGCTACGGAATGGTGGTTGGCCGAGTTCGAAAAAAAAGGGGGAAAGGCGGAAGATTTGCCCATCCACCTGAATGAAGAAGAGGCCATCCAAATCTCCAAGAGATATTCTATTCCGCTTCATCCGGATTTTAACTTGTTTTGGCACGATGTCTCTGTTAAGGAGTTGTTGTTCCTCAGAGATTACATTCTTCAAAATGGTAGTCATGTTGAGGGCAAGTTGATTTTGCCCTTTGATGAGAAAGCCAAGGAAGTGTTGATAGAATTGGGTGCACTGCACTTGCAGAAAGGGGAAGAGATGATAATAGAGCGCTATGCATATCCCATTATCAGATGTTTGGGTTTAAAGGTCAATGGTCATTTGTTGGAGGAAAAAGTGGATTTATCTGATATAGATGATGAGGGGAAGTCCAATTCAATCTCCTTAGTGTCCAGCCTTGCAGGGGTTCAGATCAGAGAAAGGGCGCCTACAAGAATAGGTGCCAGAATGGCCAGACCTGAA
>JAZGAR010000159.1:0-5298 GCA_036475875.1 Thermoplasmata archaeon | reverse complement strand
TTTACAAATGTAAAACGCAACCTATATAAATTCATTCGTGCGTATCATCTCTTGCCCTCAATCCTTATTAACCCTTCCTCGCATGATTTATCGCGGCTATCTGACCCAAAATTTTTCCTCCTGAGGGGTTGGGGGCGCCTATCATTCTGTTGCTCTACATATCCAGTCCTCAAAAATCACGGTTATTTCTTCACCATGATTTAAATATGATTGATGAAGAAAAGACAAAAAAGGACGCACTGCGCGCCGCGAAAATTTTGATTTAGTGGGGTGAATGAGCAAAAAGACCTGTTACTCCTAACCTCCTTCGTTACTTTTCAGGAGCGATAGCCTCGATCTACCTTGGGAGCCTGCCTCTATTTCTCTTGAATCTAATCATAAGTGCAGTGTGTTATTTTAGAGCTACGAAATTAAAATAAAACTTCACTCCTCTTCTTCCTCAAATTTTACTCCGCAACCAGGACAATATCTATCATAAGGATAAACATCAGATCCGCATTCTACGCATTCGTTAATTTCTTCCTCTTCTTCAAGAGCTGAATCTTCAATTGTTTCCTTTATTTCTTCCTTATCCTCTTGCCGTTCTTTTTCCCGATCTTTTTTATTTTTTATATAAAAAATTAGACCGATAATAACAGCTATAACAATACTCGCCACAATGCCAATAAGTAAATCCGACATCTGAACCCTCCGGATGCCTATATAAAATTGTAACATTATAAACCTTTTTAGAACTTCGGCTCACTGAGGGCTCAAATAGAGGTTTATTACCTATATCGTCTTTTGTTTCCTTAAGTTCTCATGTGTAGTTTTTCACTTGGCATTGAATAATTTCAAAGTTCCAGTTTATAAACCCAATCAGGTATCCTCCCTTCCTCAACTTTATCGTACTGCTGCCAGTAAGGTTTGATATCGATTACGGACGTACGTTCCATGAATTCGAAACTGGCACACCACCTTTGTATATCCGCATTGGCTCCTCTTTACCTGATGGTGGCGAATTTCAAAATCGCGCCTGTGCCCGCAAGCTTTGCCTGGACACTGTCAACGAAGCGGAGAACCTCGGGCAGGGTCACACTCTCTTTCCATTTGTGTTCGAAGTCATGCTCACCAAAGGATGAGTCCAGCCCCATCTCCGTCAGTTTCTGTGTGATCACAGAACCCTTCTCTCCGTCTGCCGCAACGTATACTTCGATATAGGTTTTCATTCACTCACCGCCCGTGGAGAGTTCCAGAAGGATAAAAGATTTGTGCATACATTATCAATACACAAATTTAAATATAAACCGGACGTTTGCTCCTCTTGGTGATCCATTGGCAAATGAAGTTAGAGCATGCCACATATTGGTAAAAACCGAAGGAAAAGCTAAAGATATGTTGGAAAAGATCAAGACCGGGACGGACTTTGCGGAACTCGCAAGGATGCATTCCGATTGTCCCTCAGGTAAAAAAGGCGGAGACCTGGGATTCTTCACAAAGGGGCAGATGGTAAAGGAGTTCGAGGATGCGGCCTTCAGCATGGAAAGAGGCCAAGTCTCAGAACCCGTAAAAACGAAATTCGGGTACCACATCATCAAGGTCATGGAGACGAGGTAAATCCCTTTGAAAATTCCCTTGTCCTTCAATTACATTCACTCAACCCCCTCCTCTATATTAAAATACTAAAGAGGCAAGTATGTACCTATGGGCGAGGAGACCAGATTCTACAATTACAGCAGGACGGTTAACGAGCAGCTGATCCTGGATATCATGAAGGACCATGGCAAGTACGTTCTCCACGCCACTGAGTCCGTTTTGGCAAGGCATTTTTTGGATTGGGACGGAATCTGTTACCTCGCAGATATTTTGACCATCTTCAGGAAGAACAAGAGAGATTACCTGATAGGTATCGAGATAAAGGACTGGAATCATAGGGTCCATCCGAAATTGTGCTGGGAATACCTAAAAACATACAGAAAGAGCTGCGAATACTTTTACCTGGCAGCAAGGAAATTCTCTCCTACCGCCCCTATCATCAAGGAGATCGGGCTCATCAACCTGAGCACGATGAAGGTAGTGAAAAGAGCGGAGTATCTCTTTCCAAAAAAGGAATTCAGGGCAGGTGTTGTGAAAGGCCTGAAGAAGGCCACCTCCACGAAAAGGAACATCATCGAGGACCCGTATCAGATGAGTTTGGACATGTATCTGTAGGCCAAAAAATTCTACCCTCTCATCCTCTCCCTCAACCTCTCCTCATCATAACCAAAGGGCGAAAGCATGCCCTCCCCGGCCCTAAGCAAAAGCTCGATGTACTTCTGGGCATCGTACCTCTCGTCCCCATCGATGAACTCCGCTATCTTCACCCTTTTCATGCACTCCCTCGTGGAACTGTCGCAGATGATGTACCTCACCTTCTCCCCGGGGTGGACTTCAAAGCCGTGCCTCTTGAACTGTTTCAAAGCCGCGACCTGGTCGTTGAACTGGCTGTAGTCCTCCAAGGTCTTGGAAATCCTTTTCGTGATGATCAAATCCCCAAGATCGCAATTTCCATTTTCGATCATATCATGATACCTTCTCAAAACTCCGATGCACTCAGGTATTCTTTCCATGAACTCCGTGGAATTATCGGCCTTGGCCAGGACCTTTAGCATCTCCAACTGGGCCTTCTTTACCAACTCCGGTGTGTCCCTCTTTCTGAGATCGATGCCCCTCACCTTCAACTCGTTGTTCTCGAACAGGCCGTAGTACCTGTTCAGGGCCCCTATGCCCGTGGTCTTGTTGGGCAGGAACACCAGCCACTTGTACACCCCTTCCAATTCCAGAGGTATCTCGATATACCTTGACACGTAATCACAGAAGTCCTCATGATCCTCATAACCATCGGGCTTGAGCCAGAGGCAGTCCACGATTCCATGCAAAACCTCGTAACCGTACTGCTCTGCAATCTCCATGGTTCTTACTAGTATGTCCCTGCCGTACGCGTTTATGGATTCGTGGCATTCGATCCTGCCGAATCTCGCGTTTCTATAACCTGTGTAACCGAATGCCGTAACTAAAATCCATTTCAGCACATCGGCTCTCTGCCTGTAAATCTCCCTCCTTTCAGGCTGGCTCTTTGCGAGCTTCTTGAAGGCTATCCTCCTTTGAACCAAAGGTTTCACCACTTTCGGGATCAAACCTATCCTCTTCTCGCAGACATTGTACAAAAGCTCAGGCACCCTTCTTTTCGAGTCCGGGCAGCAGTCACACAGCACCGTCTCGGGAGAGAGATTGTATTTGGCCATTATATTTGGATAGAGTGATGTAAAATCCACCTCCACAACACCGTCGTGGATGCCTACAACAGGCTCGAATATTAAACCTCCGCGGTCAGCCACTATGAGCTCCTCCGCGGTCTTGAACTCCTCTGGGATGTTCTTCTTCCATAAAATCAGATAACCATCTTTAATAGCAAAATTGACCTGCATTGCAGATATCGCGCTTCCAGGGGAGAGCCTTGACAGGTCCTGCACGGGTATGCAGGATAGCCTTGACAGGTCTATAAGTCCGGACAACCCACCCTCGCCGAATATGAAAGAGCTGGTTCTGTCTATGTGGAGCCTGCCTCTCAAGGTGTAGGATGGTGGCTTGTACAGTATGTTGCCGTAGCTGAAGTAGGATTTGCCCCTCCTTTTTTTGCTCATTTGCTGGGGCTCTCTTCCCAAAACGAACCCATCCTTGATGCCGTTTGCCGCGGCGCGGCAGTACAGATACGGAAGGACGAAGCCATCGCCTTTTTTCGTGTAGATCACATCAGGGTCCTTCACCCTCAAAACCTCCACCAGGCCCAACAGCATCTCCTCCTCCGAACCCTCCAATACCGTATCATCCACCTCTATCCTTGACAGGGTATCGTGATACGTGGGAATTCTGGTGCCCGTGCAAATCCTCAAATTCACGCTTTTCAGATTTGGCATGGCATACTTGAGCCGAAACTGCCCGTCCTCCAGTTTGAGCCCGTTGGATATATCCACCATTGCCATGGGAAAAAGCCCTCTTTCGGCAAGATACCTCTGGCTCAGCCTCAGGTCCACATTGAAAAGCTTGTAATCGTAATACCCACCTCGACTGTCGATTATGCGGGCGCAGTTCCTTAGATCGGAATAATTCCTCGGAGTGACCTCCAAAACTTTCTCAGGTGTCCTTGATCTTATATCGATCTTCTTCTCCACCATTTCCGTTTCGGCCACGGAATCCAAAATCTCCAGGTCCTTGGCCAAAGCACGAAGTTCTTCATGAGAAGGATGATGCACATAGAATCTCGGATTAAAGCCCCTGTCCACGATCTTCTTAACCCCGCATTTGGTCTTGAACCATAAGACCATAAAGTTGTCTTGATAATCAGGGTAGACATCTATGAGCCAGCCTCTCATTCTTTTGCCTCTCGATTCTTTCCCTTCAGCTTGTCGATCTCCTTCTCCTGCTCGAGGATTATTGACATGAACATGGATTCTGTGGGGTCGATTTGGACGTTGAATATGGAGGCCGATGAGTGCATTCTGGCCTTGTTCATCATCCCATCGAAGGCCTCTTTGTCGCCTTTGCGAAGAGCCCTGCGAAAATTGTCCCATTTCTTGATCACATGCTCCAAGACCATCCTATATGTAGGAACGGTTCTTCCCATGATTCTCCCCCTTGAAGAATTCATCCAGTACCGTCTGATAGGTGGGCACAGGATGGAAATAGACGAACGTATCTTCTCTCGGCAATGACACCTTCAACCCTTTTTTCCTGTCTTCGAATCTCACGACCTTGTCAGGGGTGTTGTACATCAGGTTCCGAAGCCCTCTTCTGAAATGCAGTTTTGCCAGACCTTGGTTTGTGATGATGGTGATGAGGTTATACTCCCTCGTCAGTTTTTTTAGCGTAGCAAGGCTTCTTTTTATCAGTTGAAAAGACTCCTGCCATGCCATATCCCTGTCAAAAAATAGGTCAATGAAACAGGACACGATGAGCGTGGAGGCCTTGCTGTTCTTGATCATCTCCTCCAGTTTATCGTTGATGAGCGTGACCAGTTGATAGGCAGTGAACGCCCTCGCCACGTTGATCTGGGAGAGCACATGTTGTTTTTGGTGGCCCCTCCTCTTGCATATATTGGCTATCCCATAGGGATCTATTGAATTACCTCCGTCCACGAAGATCAGCTCCTCGCGGAAGGTATCGATGGCTTGGACGCAGAGCAGCGAAGTCAAGTCAAATACGAAACGGCTTGAGGAGTCCAGTAATGCCACCTGCGAGGCCGTAAAACCCCCTATGAGATCGTCCAGGCGAGGCTGCGCG